>NZ_JBSFMS010000062.1:0-38000 GCF_053599675.1 Streptomyces sp. NPDC000880
GTTTCGTCCGGCGGGCCCCCCCCCGTGCGGCGTGCGCCTAACGACACCCGGGGGCCCCTGCCGCCCCCCGGGCGCATGGACCCACGCGTGCGTCCGGCCGTCGGCCGTCAGGCCGCGTCGTCCACGCCCTCCTCGCGGCGGATCATCCGCCACGCGGCGCGGCGGGCGCTGCGGTTGAGAGAGGACCTGGGCACCGGCGGACCGGCCGGCAACGCGGCATGGCAGGCATACTGCGACAGCGCGCCACCGCACTTTAGTTCCTCGAACCCGAACGCAGCGACGACGACCGCCGCCACGCCCGCCTCTACGGCTGGGACCGATGGTCCGACATCGCTGCGCACTACGCGACGTACCCCGACGATGCCCTCGACCTCTACGGCACCCGCCTGTGCTGCTACGCGGTCAAGCGCATCGCGTGGACGTGAGGAAGGAGGCGGGGAAAGTTCACCCTGTGCAGGCCGTGTGCTCGGAACACGGGCGTCTGGCTCTCACCGCTGCCTCCCGCCCGGGGTCTGCCGCGGGGCAGGTGGGTGATCGTCCGTCAAGCTCCGTTGTCAGTGCCTCCCCATAGTGTGGAGACATCACTCGGGGAGCCTCGGAGAAGGAGCAGAAACGTGTCCGCCAACAAGATCCAGCACAAGGTGAATCACGTCGCGCTGGTAGTGGACTGTTCGGGTTCCATGCATCAGCACCAGAGTCAACTCATCCGCGTCGTGGACGAGTTCGTGGCGGGCTTGAAGGCTGAGTCGGACAGCCTCGGTCATGAGACCCGGATCAGCCTCTACTCCTTCGACCATAAGGTGGAGAACCTGGTCTGGGACATGGACGTGAAGCATCTGCCGTCCATGCGGGGTCTGTACAAGGTCAACAATGGCGCTACGGCCCTCATCGAAGCCTCTCTGAAGTCCCTGGACGACCTGGGCCACATCTGGGAGGCGTACGGCGAGCACAGCTTCCTCCAGATCGTGGTGACGGACGGCGAGGAGAACGCCTCCGGCGGCGACAGACGGCACGACGGCGACATGGCCATCCTCGGCCCCTGGCTCGACAAGATCGCGGCGAAGATGGGTGCGCTTCCGGGCCACTGGACTTCCGCGATCCTCGTTCCGAACTCCCTGGCGAAGCGAACCGCCCAGAACTACGGCTTCCCGGCCGGAAACATCGCCATCTGGGATGCGGATTCCCAGGAGGGTGTCGAGGAGGCGATCGGTACCGTGCGCGCTGCCGCCACCAGCTTCCTCCGTGGCCGCGAGCAGGGCGTGCGCGGCACGAAGAACCTGTTCGCGGTCGGCCAGGACATATCGGTCGACGACGTGCGGGCGAACCTCGAACCGGTCCCGGCCGACAAGTATCGACTCCTGAAGGTCGACACGGAGGTCGAGATTCGATCCTTCGTTGATTCGCATCCGGGCGTGACGTACGAACGCGGGTCGTGTTACTACCAGCTGGGCACCCGGGTTCAGGTTCAGCCCGATAAGGAAGTCATCGTGGTCGAGAAGGACACTGATCGCGCATACACGGGCGACGCGGCACGCAGTCTTCTGTTCGGCACGGGTATCCAGGGGACCGTCTCCGTGAAGGCGGGGCGTAATCCCAAGTTGGAGGTATACGTGCAGAGTCGTTCGGTGAACAGAAAGCTCAAGCCGAAGACGCGTCTGCTCATCATGCTCTGAAATTCACGAGAAGGGCGTAGAGCAGGTGGTCCAGGACCAGTTGCGAAGGCCCGTTGGGCGGTGCCTCTATTCAGCATCCGGTCACCTTCAGCCGGTCCCTGACCCGCCACAGCCACCTGATGTCGCGTCCGAAGGACCAGATGAGCAGGGCCAGCGCAGAGAAGACCGCCGCGAACGCGGGCAGGCGCGGGACGAATCCGGCGCCGACCACCAGAAGCACGATCCCCTGCAGCGCTGCCACCGTCTTGCGGGCCATGCTCGGCGGCAGGGCTCCGTTCAGCCATGGCAGACCCCGGGCCGCCGCGACGAAGACGTAGCGCATCGTGCCGATCAGCAGGACCCACGGGCCCAGCGACGTGGCGACATAGACGCTGAGTACCAGTATCAGGAAGGCATCGACTTCCATGTCGAAGCGCGCGCCCAGGGGGGACGCCGTCCCGGTGCGGCGGGCGACCTTGCCGTCGACCGCGTCGAGTATCAGTGCCACTGTAGTGAGCGCGACCAGGATCGTGACCTGCGGCGGACTCTCGAAAGAGTCCGCGACCAGGGCGGTCACGCCCCCGACGAGCGTCGCCCGCGCCAGGGTGACGCGGTTGGCGGGCCCGAAGGAGCGGAGCCACGAGCGGTGCACGGCGCGCGTGAGCACGGCCCAGGTGACGAGCGCGAACGCCAGACCTGTCAGCCATCCCGCGGGCCCCAGGCCGATAGCCGTGCCGAGAAGGGTCAGCAGAAGTATCTGCGCTCCCGCTCCCGCGGCTGTCTCCTGGCTCAGCAGCCGCCTGTCATACGTGTTGTTCAGGGCCACCCTTGCCGCCCTCCGGCTGCGTGACAGAGTTCATGGCGCCGCGTACCGTGGCCGCGGCTTCTTAAAGATCAGTACGTCAGACGTCGCCCGATTGTTCAGGAGTACGCAGATGAAGCGCGCCGCCCGTGCCTTCTGGCTCGGCTCTCCCGGCCACGGCGAGATACGGGACGTCGATCTGCCGGAACCCGCCGCCGACGAGGTTGTGGTGCGCACCCTCTGTTCCGGTGTGAGCCGCGGAACGGAGACCCTCGTCTTCCGCGGCGGCGTACCGAAGAGCCAGCACACCGCGATGCGGGCGCCGTTCCAGGACGGCGAGTTCCCCGGGCCCGTCAAGTACGGCTATCTCAACGTCGGCCTGGTCGAAGAGGGGCCTCGGCACCTGCTCGGACGTACGGTGTTCTGCCTCTACCCGCACCAGACCCGCTACGTCGTTCCGGCGAGCGCCGTGACCCCCGTGCCGGACACCGTCCCCGCCTCGCGGGCCGTGCTGGCCGGGACGGTGGAGACCGCGGTGAACGCTCTGTGGGACGCCGCGCCCCTGGTCGGCGACCGGATCGCGGTGGTCGGGGCCGGCATGGTCGGCGCCGGCGTCGCCGCCGTCCTCGCCCGGTACCCCGCCGTCCGCGTGCAACTCGTCGACGCGGATCCCATGCGCGCCGGGATCGCCGGCGCGCTCGGCGTCGACTTCTCGCTCCCCGAGGACGCCGCGGGCGACTGCGATCTCGTCGTCCACGCCAGCGCCACCGAGGACGGGCTCGCGCGCTCACTGGAACTCCTCGCCCCGGAGGGGACGGTTGTCGAACTGAGCTGGTACGGCGATCGTCGGATCAGTCTGCCGCTGGGGGAGGCCTTCCACTCCCGCCGCCTGGTCGTGCGCAGCAGCCAGGTGGGGATGGTGTCCCCCTCACGGCGCTCCAACCGGACCTTCGCCGACCGTCTCGCGCTCGCGCTCGAACTGCTCGCCGACCCCGCCTTCGACGCGCTGATCACCGGCGAATGCGCCTTCGACGAACTGCCGGAGGTGCTGCCGAGGCTCGCCTCGGGGGAGCTCCCGGGGCTGTGCCACCGAGTTCTGTACGAAGCCGCTGCTGATCCGGCCTGAACAACGAGAACAGGCCAGCCGTACTACAGGGTCAGATGTGCTGCCACACCTGGAGGGTCATCCGTTGTTCAGCATCACTGTCCGCGACCACATCATGATCGCTCACAGCTTCCGTGGAGAGGTCTTCGGCCCCGCGCAGCGTCTGCACGGAGCGACGTTCCTTGTGGACGCCACCTTCCGCCGCACCGAGCTGGACGCCGACAACATCGTCGTCGACATCGGACTGGCCACGCGCGAACTCGGTTCCGTGGCCAGCGAGTTGAACTATCGCAATCTCGACGACGACCCCGACTTCGCCGGCACCAATACCAGTACGGAATTCCTGGCCAAGGTCATCGCCGACCGTCTCGCCGACCGGGTGCACTCAGGGGCTCTTGGCGAGGGCGCCCTCGGCCTGGCAGGCATCACGGTCACCCTGCACGAATCACATATCGCCTGGGCGAGTTACGAGCGCACCCTGTGAACCGCGCCGACGGGCCTTCGGTGCACTTCGTCATGCCCGGGGGCGTCGACGATCCGTCCGCGCCGAGTGGCGGCAATGTCTACGACCGCCGGGTGTGCCGCGAACTGCCCAGAATGGGCTGGCAGGTCCACGAGCACGCCGTCGCGGGCAGCTGGCCACAGCCCGAAGCGGCCGCTCGCGCCGAACTGGCCCGAGTCCTGGCGGCGTCGGCGGACGGAACCGTCGTCCTCCTCGACGGACTCGTCGCCTGCGCCGTTCCCGACATCGTCGTCCCCGAGGCCGAACGGCTGCGGCTGGCGGTGCTGGTGCACCTGCCGCTGGGCGACGAGAAAGGTCTCGCCCCCGCCCGGGCGGCGGCTCTGGACGCCTTGGAGCACGAAACTCTGCGCGCCGTTCCCGCGGTCGTGGCGACCAGCGAGTGGGCGGCCCGCAGGCTCGTGGCCCATCACGGCCTCACCGTCGGCCGGGTCCATGTCGCCGCCCCCGGCGCCGACATCGAGCCCCCGGCGCCCGGCACCGATGGTGCCTCGCGGCTGCTGTGTGTCGCCTCGGTGACACCGCGCAAGGGACAGTACCGGCTGGTGAAGGCACTCGCGGCCGTCGCGGACCTGCCCTGGGACTGTGTATGCGTCGGCGGCCTCGATCACGACCCCGGCTATGTCGCCGGGCTGAGGGAGCTGATCGAGAGGTACGGACTCGGCGACCGCGTGAGGCTGGTTGGACCCCAGGCCGGTGCGGAGCTCGACGCGAGCTACGCCGCCGCCGACCTCATGGTGCTCACCTCGTACGCCGAGACCTACGGCATGGCCGCGACCGAAGCGCTCGCGCGTGGCATCCCGGTGCTGGCGACTGCCGTTGGCGGTCTCCCGGAGGCCGTCGGGCGCGCGCCCGACGGCAGCGTGCCGGGCCTGCTCGTACCGTCGGAAGACCCGGCGGCAATCCCGGCGGCGCTGCGCCGCTGGTTCGGCGATCCCGCCCTGCGCCGTCGGTTGAAGGCGGCCGCACACGACCGGCGCACCGCACTGGACGGGTGGCAGACGACCTCGCGGAATCTGGCCGGTGCGCTGGAACAGCTCACACTCGAACCCAGGAGGGCCGCGTGAGTACGACCGACGCGCCTCGTTATGCCCCCGAGTGGCTGGAGTTGCGGGAGGGCGCCGACGCCGCCGCCCGCGCATCCGGACTCCTCGAACCGCTGCTCAGACACCTGAAGCGAGGAGATGCGGGGCTGGTGATCCGCGATCTCGGCTGCGGCACCGGCTCCATGGGACGCTGGCTGGCACCCCGGCTGAATGGCCCCCAGCACTGGATCCTGCACGACCGTGACCCCGCCCTGCTCGACCTGGCAGCCGTGCGGATGCCCCGTACGGCGGCTGACGGAAGCCGCGTGACGGTCGCCGCCGAACGCGGTGACATCGACCGCTTGACCGCGGACGACCTGGCCGGCACCTCGCTGTTGACGGCCTCCGCTCTGCTGGACGTGCTCACCCGCGACGAGGTGGACGGCCTCGCCAATGCCTGTGCGGGGGCCGGTTGCCCGGCACTGCTGGCGCTCTCCGTGGTCGGGAGGGTCAAGCTGACACCGGCCGAACCGCTGGATGCCGAGTTCGCCGCCGCTTTCAACGCCCACCAGCGCCGTAACGGCCTGGTCGGGCCCGACGCCGTCACGGCGGCTTCCGAGGCCTTCGCACGGCGAGGCGCGACGGTACGGGCGCACCCCAGCCCGTGGCGGCTCGGCGCGGATGAGGCCGCGCTGACGGCCCAGTGGCTACGGGGCTGGGTCGGCGCGGCCTGTGAGCAGCGCCCCGCCCTCGCGTCGCGCGCCGAGGCGTATCTGCGGCGCCGCCTGGCGGCGTGTGAGGCGGGCCAGTTGCGGGTGGTGGTGCACCACAGCGATCTGCTGGCACTGCCCCGGCCGGCGGGCGGGACCCCATGAGCGCGCAGACAGTTCGGGCCCGTCTCGGCGCGGTCGCCGGAGCCGGCATCCTCGTGCTGCTGGTGTGGCGGCTGGGCACCGGCGCCTTCCTGGACGGGCTGCGCAGGATTGACGCTCCCACCCTCTTGGCCGCTCTCGGCCTCGGCCTGCTCACCACTGTGTTCAGCGCCTGGCGTTGGTGCGTGGTGGCCCGCGGCCTGAGTATCCGGCTGCCGCTGGTCCGTGCCGTCGCCGACTACTACCGGGCGCTGTTCCTGAACGCGGCGCTGCCCGGCGGCGTACTCGGCGATGTACACCGCGCGGTGCGGCACGGGCAGGACACGCATGACGTCGGCCGGGGCGTGCGCGCGGTCGTCCTCGAACGGGCCGCGGGCCAGGTGGTCCTGATCACGATCGGTGTGACGGTCCTGCTCGCCCAGCCGTCCTCGGTCCTGGCGGAGATCCGCCACCTGACCGCCTCGCCGGGGACCGCTCTGGCTCTCGCCGTGGTGGGCGCCCTGACGATCGCGGTCACCGTCCGCCTCCGCGGGAAGCCAGGCACCTCGCGATGGCACCGCACGGTCCGAGCCGCGCTGGCCGAAGCGCGACTCGGACTGCTCGCCCGCAGAAGCTGGCCGGGAGTGGTGATCTCGTCCGTCGTGGTGCTGGCGGGGCACCTCAGCACGTTCCTTCTCGCCGCCCGGGCCGCAGGGTCAACGGCGCCGTTCGCCGAGCTGGTGCCCCTGATGGTGCTGGCCCTGCTAGCCATGGCGCTGCCGCTGAACGTCGGTGGCTGGGGGCCCAGGGAAGGCGTCACCGCGTGGGCCTTCGGCGCCGCCGGCCTGGGCGCGGCCCAGGGGCTGACCGTCGCCGTGGTCTATGGAGTGCTCACCTTCGCCGCGAGCCTGCCCGGTGCCGGGGTGCTCGCCGGCCAGTGGCTTGCCCGTCTGCGGCGTCCCCAACTCCAGCTCGAAGAGCGTGTCCTCGCCGAGGGCGGCGCGTCGCACCGGCGGGCGGAGCGCGTCCCGCATCACCGGCGTACCGGCGAAGCGGAGCCCCGGGACACCGTCGCCGAGCAGAACCGGTGCCACGGTGACGTAGAGCCGGTGCAGCGCCTTCTCGTGCAGGAAGCGTGACACGGTGATGCCGCCGCCCTCGATCAGTACCCGGCCCAGACCGTGCCGTGCGAGCGCCCGCACCAGGCGGTCCGGGGCGAACGCATCGCTGTCCGGCAGCGTCAGTACGTCAACGCCGTCGCCAACGGACTTGCTGCGCTCACCGTCCTCGCCCACCACCCACAGCGTCGGCGCTGATCCGTCGGTGAACACCCGGCGCCCCAGCGGTACACGGCCGTGCGGATCGAGGACGACGCGCACCGGGTTGGCCCCGGGGCAGGCACGCACCGTCAGTTGCGGGTCGTCCGCGACCGCTGTGCCCGCCCCGACGACCACCGCGTCGGCGAGCGCACGCAGGCGGTGCAGATGAAGGCGGTCCTCCTCGCCCGTGACGTAGTCGGCGTCTCCGGTACGCGTCGCTATGAAACCGTCCAGGCTCTGTCCGAGTTGGGCGAACGTGACGTGCGGACCGGCCAGGCACAGCGGCAGATAGCGGTCGGCGAGAATGTCCGCGTCTGGCGAGGCGTCCTGCTTCCAGCACAGGCCGCCGTCCGGGCTCCGGACAAGGCCGGCGGCCTCGGCGTCCGCCTGGGACCGGATGCCGCGCAGCCGCTCCCAGGCTTCCGCCGCGTCGAGTACACCGCTGCGGCCGGTCATCTCGTCTCCTGCCGGGTGAGCAGTGAGACGTACTCACCGAAGGATTCGACCAGTGCGGCCAGAAGTTCTTTTCCCTTATCGGCGGACGCCATTGACGGACGGCCGATGACACCGGACTTGGTGTAGGCCGTCATACCCAGAGTGAGTAGATGCTTGCGGTCGTCGACCAGGAAATCGGAGGTTTCATAACCGGGGCGGACGAGTTCGGGATGGGCGTGCAACAGGATGGACGTCTCCACTTCACCCGCGTGCATATCGCTGTGGGACGGGGTCTGCACACCTGCCCTGGCTCGTGCCACATCCCAGTCCGCCGAACCCGGAAAAAGCGCCATACGGATACCGCTGCCCGCGGATTCCTGAACCACGTTGCGCAGTACGTAATTTCCTCCGTGCCCATTGACAAGAACCAGGGAACCGACTCCGGACCGGCGGAGCGAGTCGGCGATGTCCCGTACGACGGCGTGGAGGGTCGCAGCGGAAATGCTGACGGTCCCCGGCCAGTCCGCATGCTCGTGCGAGCAGGAGATCGTGAGAGGAGGAAGGTGGTGAACCGGATGGGCCGCGGCGATCTCCCGGGCGATGGTGCAGGCGACGACCGTGTCGGTCACCAGGGGAAGAAACGCACCGTGCTGCTCGAAGCTGCCTATGGGAAGGATGGCGACATCGGCCTGCCTGGTCCGCACGTCCTCCGTGGAGTCCCAAGGCAACAGGCCCGATGCCTGTGGCGTTTGTGAACCACTCATTGTTTTAGGGCCTTTCGTTGTTCGCTCGGCGCGCTCGTGGTCGAACGCGATGAAACGGGCGGCCAGTTGATGTTTCTTCGTCATTTTCGCTCACGCTGCCGTGAGCTTGCCAGATAGGATCGGGGTCATGACAGAAAGTGATGGCGTGCTCGGTGGGAGTGTTCGTCCATCAGGTGCCGAACGAGTGGTGGATGTCCGACTGTCCACCATGCACGGCGATTTCCTCGCCGTAGGCTACCTGGACCGCGAAAGCGGGGACGAACAAATGGTGCTGGTCTACGGCGATGCCGAGAAAGAGGGAGCACTTACCCGCGTGCATTCGGAGTGTCTGACCGGAGATGTCTTCGGGTCCAAGCACTGTGAATGCGGCGATCAGCTGTCCGCCGCACTGCACGCCATCGTGACGGAAGGGCGCGGCATTCTCGTCTACCTCCGGGGTCACGAGGGGCGCGGGATTGGTCTGCTGGCCAAGCTGAGGGCCATGAAGCTCCAGGCGGAGGGGCTGGACACGGTCGAGGCGAATCTCGCCCTCGGGTTCCCGGCCGACGCCCGCGACTACCGGGTGGCGGCGGAGATCCTGCACGACCTCGGTGTGCAATCCGTGCGGCTGCTGTCGAACAACCCGCTCAAGCGCGAAGCCCTGCTGCGGTACGGCGTCAAAGTCACCGAGCAGGTTCCGCTGCTGATACCGCCGCGCGAAGAGAACATCTCGTACCTGTGGACCAAGCGGGACCGCCTCGATCACTACCTGCCGCACTTGGACGGCGCGGCCGATTAGGCGCTCCGAGGGTGGTAATCGGGAGGACGGCACGCCTTAACGGAGTGCGGTGGCGGGTGGGTTGCCGAGGACGCGCGTGCACAGGAGACTGCCTGGGGCGAGGTCGTGCACGGCAGAACGCGGCCTGTCCCGAACGGAGTTGCTCAGGCCGGGGTGAGAGTACGGCCACCGGTGTCCACACGTCCCGCGTCGATCAACCACGCCAACGCCTCACGCACGGCCTGCAGAGAGGAGTATCGAGGGGCGTAGCCGAGCAGCTGACGGGCGCGGTCGATACTGACGTTGCTGCTGTGGGTGATGTGGTCGTACGTCACCTGGGCGACCTGCTCTTCCACGTTGGCTGCCCACTGCGCGTACGGCGCGAACCCGAGCCGGACCGGCTGGCCGAACCAGCCCGCGACGGCTTCCGCGTAACCGCGAAGTGTCAAAGCCCGTTCCGAGCAGGCGTGAAAGGCCCGGCCCACTGAAGCGGTGGGGTCGTGCAGCGCCAGCTCGAATGCCTGCGCCACGTCGTCCGCATGCACGTGGTGCAGTGTTTCGAGGCCGGCGTTGGGTAGCAGAAGTTCTTCACCGCGGGCGAGCACACCGAATACGTCGAGATCGAGGTTGCCCGCAGGATTGATGGGAACCCATCCCGGCCCGCTGATGTGCCCGGGATGCAGCACAGTGGTGGGCGTTCCCCCCAGGGCGGACTGCCGCAGCAGATATTCCTCCACGGCCACCTTGTTCACCCCGTAGTCGCCGAAGGGCTTCCGCGGTGCGTCTTCGGTGATCGGGACTTCGACCGGCGTCCCATGCACCCACACCGTGCCGCAGTGCACCAGGTGCCCGGTGACGCCTCGGAGGGCTTTGGCGAGTTGCCGGGCGCTGTCGGGCGTGAAGCACACCATGTCGATGACCGCGTCCGCTTCGAAGGAGGCGATCCGCTTGCCGAAGACTCCGGTGGCGTCCTCGATATCCCTGTCCTCGTGCACCCGGCGCACCTGCTGCCAGGCGGCGTCCTGGTGGTACGGCTTGCTGGGCCCGCGGGTGACAACGGTCACGTCGTGGCCGCGCCGCACCAACCGCGGCACGAGGTAGCTGCCGACATGTCCAGTTCCGCCGATGAGCACAACGCGCATGGTGCCTTCTCCTACGACCGGTCCCTGCACCACCGATGGAACGCAGATAGTCAGTGGCCCCACGCGGTATCCTACTTCGCTCGCTGCTCTGTACGACCGGGGAGGCGAACGGAGCTGTACGCCGGGTGGGTGGGAAGTCCACCGGCATCCGGCACCCCGCTCCCCGTCTCTTGCTGTGGCGAAGTCACGCCGACTGCGGCACCTCAGTTTGTCGGCCCCGCGGCCACATGCCAAGGAGATCGGGAGAGTCCACTCCCCGGCACTCCCGCCGCCACCCCGCACGGCTACCTGGTCAATCGATATCGACGACCCCGAGAGGGTGCCGTCGGCTCCACGATCCCGTCTGCTCACGCCATCTGACGGCGCACCAGTTCGTGAAGCGCGCCGTCCGGATTCGCGAGCAGGTCAGCCGGCCGGCCCTGTTCCACGACTCGGCCGTCCGACATCACGATCACCCGGTCGGCGTCCATCACCGTCGACAGCCGGTGGGCGATCACCACACGGCTGGCGCTCAGTTGGCGCGTGGACTCGATCACGATGCGCTGGGTCTCGTTGTCCAGCGCGCTGGTCGCCTCGTCGAAGAAGAGGATGCGCGGGCGCCGGATCAGGGCCTGGGCGATCATCAGGCGCTGGCGCTGGCCGCCCGAGATCGCCCCGCCGGCCGAGATCATGGTGTGCAGACCCATCGGCATGCGCTTGATGTCCTCGGCCAGGCCCGCCATCTCGGCTGCCTCCCACGCCTCTTCCTGGGTGAAGGCCTCGGCGCCGCAGATGCAGTCCAGGATCGAGCCGGTCAGCGGCTGTGCGTTCTGCAGGACGACACCGCACTGGCGGCGGACGGCAGCCTGGTCCAGGGCGGAGAGGTCCTGGCCGTCGTACAGGACGCTGCCCGAGGCCGGTTTGTCGAAGCCGATGAGGAGGCGCAGAAGCGTCGACTTGCCGCATCCGCTGGGGCCGACGATCGCCACGAACTCGCCCGGCCGCACCTGGAGAGACACGTCGTCGAGGACCAGGGGGCCGTCGTCGGAGTAGCGGAAGGAGAGCTTCCTGGCCTCCATCGCGCCGGTCAGAACGCCGGGCTGGGCGCTGGCGCCGCGGACCTCAGGGGCCTCGTCGAAGACCGGCTTGATCTGTTCGAACATGGGCAGGACGGCGGCGGCCGAGACCAGCGCCCCGGAGACCTGTGTGACGGAGGTCAGCAGCATGGTCACGGAGGTGTTGAAGGTCAGGAACTCGCCCGCCGACATGCTGCCGCGGGCAGGGCCGGCCAGCAGCATGAACATGGTGAGCGAACACAGCGGCAGATAGACCGCGTCGAGGACCGTGGTCAGGTTCTTGATCCGGCCGGCGCGCTGCTGCAGTTCTCGGGAGCGGGCGAACTCCCGCGCCCAGGCGGCGT
The DNA here is from genome assembly GCF_053599675.1 of Streptomyces sp. NPDC000880. Lineage (NCBI taxonomy): Bacteria > Bacillati > Actinomycetota > Actinomycetes > Kitasatosporales > Streptomycetaceae > Streptomyces > Streptomyces sp. NPDC000880. The sequence goes on from NZ_JBSFMS010000062.1 coordinate 11,772, forward strand.
ACGCGAAGCTCTCCGCCGCGGCGACGCGCAGCTTGGGCAGCCCGCGCAGGGTCTGGAATGCCTGGTTGTTGAGCTTGTTGCCGAGCTCGACGAGCTGCCGCTGCCACCGCAGCTGCCACAGGCCCATCCCGAGGAACACAGCTCCGATGAGGATCAGCATGGCCATCGCGGCGAGCGCCAGCGGAACGCTGTAGCAGAGCAGCAGTACGAGGTTCATCGCGCCGACCGTGCTCGCCTGCACGGCGACGGGACCGATGCCTGACAGCACCCGGCGAATGGCACTGATGCCCATCGCCGCACTGGCCAGCTCTCCGGTCGAGCGCTCGGTGAAGAACCTTGTCGGCAGCCGCAACAGCCGGTCCCACACGGCCGGTTGCAGTGCGCTCTCGATACGCCCCTCCATCCGCAGAATGGTGAGGTTCTGCAGCAGCATGAAAGCCGCGGAGACGACGCCGGCGATCATGACCGCGAGTGCGACCTGGACGATGAGGTTCCGCTCGGCCGTCGGCACGTACACGCCGAGCACCTGGCCGGTCGCGATCGGCACCAGCGCGCCGAGACCCACCGTCACCAGCCCGGCGAGCGCCAGATTACGCAGGTCCATGCGGGTGTCTCGCATGCTGAAGCGCAGCAGCCGCCAGGCGGTCATGGGCCGTTCGGGCAGCGGGCGGTAGAACATCACGGCGCGCGGTTCGAGTTCCTCCGCGGTGTTCCTGTCGATGCGTATGCGCAGTCCGGAGGCCGGGTTCACCGCTTCGTACCGGCCGCGACGCCACAGCAGCGCGATCGGGGCTCCCGACTTGGCCCAATGGCCCACCAGAGGCCCGGTGTTCGTACGCCACCAGCGACCGTCGAGCTTGACCGCGCGGGTACGGATCCGCGAGCCGACCGCTATCCGCTCGACCGGACTGATGCGATCGCCCACCGCACCGCTCTTCGACGGCTCCAAGAGCGTGATCCCGGCGGCCTCCGCGACCCGTCGGCAGACGGCGAACGTCGCGTCGTCGGTCGCCACGTCAGCGCCGGTGTATGCCCGGCCGGCCCGTTCCGGCCTGCCGATGGAGGCCAGCAGTGCCTGGTCGGCCCGGGCGCGGACGGCTTCGCCCGCCTTGATGCCGGCGGCCGTCCGGTCCTCGTGCGCGCGCTCCAGCTCTTCGATCCAGCGGTCCACCGCGGACAGCAGCCGGTACTGCTGGTTGACCATCTGCTGCCACAGCGCGGCGTCGACCAGCAGGTCGCCGGCCGCCTCCGCGCTGTACGCGGCGCCGTACTGGACGGAGCCGGGGGAGACCGGCATCCACAGGATGTCGTCGTCGGTCACAGCACCGTCGGTCGCCGGCCGGCCGTCCAGCGGAGCCTGGAACAGGACGCCGAGGCCCCGCCCGGTGCCGAGAGCGAAGGCGTACTCCAGCGGACTCGGCGCCTCATAGCCGGTGTTGTACGTCCATTGTCCGGTGTCGTACGACCCCTGGCCGGTCTCGTTCATCCCCTGGCCGATGTCGTACATCCCTTGTCCGGTGTCGTACGTCCCGTACTCGGTCTCGTACGTCCCGTACTCCGGCCGATACAGCTCCCGCAGCGGGATCCGGCGCAGCTGACAGTCCTGCGAAGGCCTGCCGAGCAGAGTGTGCCGCGGGCCGTCCACCGGGCCGAGCAGCAGCGTGCCCGCTTCGAGACGGCCGAGGAAGTGCCAGTGCCCCTGCTGGGCGGCGTCGACCGCGAAGAGATCCAGCGCCCCGCCGACGACGAGCCACAGCACCTGCGGCCCCTCCAGCGCCAGGCTGCGCAGCCCGGCGCAGTCGACGGGCGCGCCGAGGCCGCCCAGCGCGTGGGTCACCGCGTCGATCTCGCCCGGTCCCGCGACCGCGGACGGGTGAACGGATGCCACGTCAGTGCTCCTTGACCAGCTCGGCGTACGGACCCCCGGCGGCGACCAGCTGCTCGTGCCTGCCGCGTTCGACGACCGAACCATGGTCGAGCACCACGATCTCGTCGCTGTCGCGCACCGTGCTCAGCCGGTGGGCGATCACGACGCACGCGCAGCCGCGCCGCCGCAGATTGTCGATGATGACCTGTTCGGTCTGTGCGTCCAGGGCGCTGGTGACCTCGTCGAGCACGAGGATGCTCGGCCGCCTGACCAGCGCTCGCGCGATCTCCAGCCGCTGGCGCTGACCGCCGGAGAAGTTGCGGCCGTCCTGCTCGACCCGGCTGTGGATGCCGTCGGGCCGCCGGGCGATCACGTCGTCGTAGAGCGCCGCGTCCTTCAGCGCGGTGACGACGGCCTCGTCCGGTATCGACGGGTCCCACAGCGCCACGTTGTCCCGGACGGTGCCTTCGAAGAGGAAGACGTCCTGGTCGACGAAGGAGACCGAGGCGGCCAGCGCGCTGCGCGGAATGTCCTCCAGGCGCTGCCCGTCGATGCGGATCGTCCCCTCCCACGGGCTGTAGAGGCCGGAGATCAGTCGGGAGACGGTGGACTTGCCGCTGCCCGACCCGCCGACGAGCGCCACCTGCTGCCCAGGTCCCACCGTCAGCGAGAAACCGCTGAGCAGCGGCTTGTCCAGCGGGCTGTAGCCGAAGGTGATGTTCTCCAGCGTCACATGGCCCTTGAGCCTGCGGGTGCTCGCGTCCTGCTCGCGGCGCGAGTACAGCGCGTCGACGGGAAAGTTCTCGACATCCTTGAGCCGGGCCACGTCGGCGGCGAAGTCCTGAATCCTGCCCGCCACCCCGTTCAGCCGGGTGATCGGCGCGGTGAAGCGCGTGACCAGCGCCTGGAAGGCGACGAGCAGACCGATCGAGATATGGCCCTCCACCGCCCGCAGTCCGCCGATCCAGAGGATCAGCGCGCTGTTGAGCGTCGCGAGGGTGGGCGCGACGACGGCGAGGGCGGCGCTCGGCACACCGAGCCGCTGCTGTACCTCCAGAGTGGTCGCGTGCTGCCCCGCCCAGCGCCGGAAGTACCCGTTCTCACCGCCGGTGGCCTTCATGGTCTCGATCAGCTGAAGACCGGTGTACGAGGTGTTGGTGAGCCGGGCGCTGTCCGCGCGCAGCTTCTGGGTGTTGGTGGCCCGCAGCCTGATCACGATGCGCATCGCGACCACATTGCCCAGGGCGATCAGCACGCCGATGACAGTGAGTTGAGGGTCGTACGTCCACAGCAGTACGGCGTAGAGGATGACGACGACGCCGTCCACGCCCGCGGCGGCGAGGTCCCGCGCCAGCGTCTCGGCGACCGCGTCGTTGGACTGGAGCCGCTGCACCAGATCGGCCGGACTGCGCTGGGCGAAGAACGTGACCGGCAGCCTCAGCAGATGCCGCAGGAAACGGGCGCTGCTGAGCGTGGACGAGATGATGCGGCCGCGCAGCAGGTTCGCCTGTTGCAGGCCGGTGAGCACGGCGGTGAGCGCAACCATCGCGGCCATCGACGCGAACAGGGGGCCCAGCAGCGAGGTCTGATTGCCGATCAGGAACATGTCGATATACGTACGGCTGAGCGCCGGCATCGCGGCGCCGACCGCGACGAGCAGCAGGCTGGCGAGCAGAGCCGCCAGCAGAGTGCCCGCCGTACCGCGCAGCCGCGGGGGCACGGCGCCCATGATCCCCGGCTTACGGCCGCCCCGGCGGAAGCTGTCGGAGGGCTCGAAGATCAGCGCGACGCCGGTGAAGCTGGTGTCGAAGTCCTCCGTCGCCACAAAGCGGCGGCCCTTGTCGGGGTCGTTGATGTGCACGCCCCGGCGGCCGAACCGGCGTCCTATGCCGTCGTAGACGACATAGTGGTTGAACTCCCAGAACAGGATCGCCGGCGCTCGCATCTCGGCCAGCGCCGCCGGCTCCATCTGCATGCCCTTGGCCTGCAGACCGTAACTGCGCGCCGCTTTGAGCAGGTTGCTGGCGCGCGAGCCGTCGCGGGAGACACCGCACGCGATACGCAGCTCCTCGAGCGGCACATGCTTCCCGTAGTGCGCGAGCACCATGGCGAGCGAGGCGGCGCCGCACTCCAGCGCCTCCATCTGGAGGACGGTGGGGGTGCGAACGGTCTTCTGCTTCTTGGCCTTGGGGGGCGGGCCGGCGCGGCGCGAGCCGCGCCGGGGGGCCGGCGCTCCCTGCGGGCGATGGCGTCGGCGGCCGCCCGCCGGTGGCAACTGCTGCTGCGGTGCCGCGGAGTCGTTCGGCGCGGTCACGGCAGGAGCCAATCGATCGGATGCTGCTCGGACAGCCGGATGGCGCCGGTGGCCAGGGTCATGGAGTCGACGGCGTACGGCGGACCGTCCGCGGACGACCAGGTGTAGCCGGACTTGGTGCGCGAGGACGGGTCGAGCCGCACCAGGACCGCCACGGGCTGGCCCTTCGTCGAGAAGTGCTCGCCCAGCTGGCTGCTGCCGAGGAAGCCGGTGATCTTCTGGCGGGTCTGGGCGGTCCGCCCGACGGCCTTCACCCGGCCGCGCAGTACTCCGTACTGCTGTGTGGGCACCGACTGGACGGTGATATCGACCGAAGCGCCCACGGGCACCGTCGATCCGCTGTCGGCGGGCACATACAGGACGGCCATCAGGGGGTCGTCCGTCTTGTCGATCCTCTCCACTGCCGCCACATCCGCTCCGGTCGTGACCACGGAGCCGATCGTCGCGACTAGTGCGGTCAGCCGGCCTGCGGCGATCGTACGGACGACGGTGCTGCCCTCGGCGGTACGGACCTTCACCAGGGGAGCGTTGGCGGAAACCCTCGCGCCCTCCTCGGCGAGCACATCCGTGACCTGGCCCGCGACGGGGCTCTGCAGGACGTAACTGCCCTGGGCGTGGGTGAGGATTCCGGGCGCGCCGAGTGTGGAGGTCAGGGTGCCGGTGACCGCCCAGGCGGACGCGGCGATCATGACGACGACCGTGACGGCCAGGACGAGCCACCCCTGGGGGCGGGCGAAACGCACCGGCAGATCGATTTCTTCCGGCGATTGCAGCTTGGAAAGGGCCTGTTGGCGGAACTGCACGACACTCTTCCCTCAACTGCGATGGTGCTGGCGGGGATTCGGCGCGGCTCGCGTGACGGACGCGCCGGGCGGCGGCCGTATGCCCCGGACCCTGGGACGGATCCGGGGCATACGACCCGGCCGGTCGGCAAGGAAGGGAAGCCGACGAGCCGTAGTCACCGCTTGGTGATGCGCCGCTGAGCGGCACACGACCGGCTCAGAGACCGGCGACCAGGCCCGTGACGCCGGCGGTGTTCAGGCCGGTGAGGCCCTCGGCGGTGCCGACCAGGGAGCCGACGGTGCCGGACGCGGCACCAACGACGCCGGAGACCGGGACGACGGAGTCAACGGTGCCGAGCACGGCGCCGCTGGCCTGGCTCACGAGGCCGCCGGACACGTTGTCCAGGTCGCTGTCGGAGATTTCCTGGGTCTGAACCTGGGGGGTGGAGTTCATGAGGGGGTCCCTTCGCATGGATATCTCGAATGCTGCGACTGAGTCTTACGTCTCCCGCAGTGCGAAGGATCAAAGCACGCAGGCGTGTTGCGCAGCCAATCGGACAGCCGCCGACGCGGTCGAAAGGCGGCCGTTGAATTACCTGACGTGCAGGTGTGTCCATGGCTTGGTGGCATCTTCTTCACATGGTGAGCCACCGCAACTTCGGTGAGTCGACGCCCAGTTGGCCAGGAACTGGACATTACCGCATCAAAGGACGGACTGGCTGGTCGGGGCGGGAGGTCCGCGGGGAGGCGATGTGACGGCTGCGCATTCGGTGTGCAGATCCCCTGAAGAACGCAACCTCGTTTCAGGTGGTGTACGCACAGCATGCGTCCATGCGTGGGGAGTGTTTCCGGGGCGTGCTCAGAGGGTGTTGGGCCGGGCTTAAGAATGCGGCATTACCGGGGGAAACAGCCCGGCAGCTCTGAGAAGCGAAGATAACCGCATAACGGAGATGCGCCGGATACGAGGGGAATGGTCGATTACCTGCGGATACCTCGGCCTTTGGCGTCACTCGGGGCCGGCGCTCCCCTTGTCGTGTCCTGCCTCGCTCGTGCGGTAGCGCACCTCGCGGGAAGGCGCGGCTGGTATCGACACCTCACCTCGCGGAAAGGCGCGGCTGGTATCGACACCTCACCTCGCGGGAAGGCGGCTGGTATCGGACACCGTCGTTGTCCACGAGAACGGGAGACACCCGTCCGGCCCTCGTTGTCCCTTGTGATAGTGAGAACCATCGAAACGCGTGGGACATGACGGGGGTCAGAGCCGTTTCGCTGAAGCGGCAACAAGGTTCGCCGCGCCCGCACCGTTCCCCGCATGATCAGGCACCGACGTAGGTACTTGGCAGATCGAGAGCCCTGGAGGATTCATGTCGCAGCAGGTCATGGACGTCACGCACCGGTTGGTCTCCTCGCCCGCAGGCCGGATCCACCTGGTGGAGCAGGGCACCGGGCCGCTGGTGTTGCTCGTGCACGGCTTCCCGGAGTCCTGGTATTCCTGGCGTCACCAGCTGCCGGCACTGGCCGCTGCCGGGTACCGCGCGGTCGCCGTCGACGTCCGCGGCTACGGCCGGTCCTCCAAGCCGGCTCGCACGGACGCGTACCGGATGCTCGAGTTGGTGGAGGACAACGCCGCGGTGGTGCACGCCCTGGGAGAACAGTCCGCGGTGATCGTCGGCCACGACTGGGGGTCGGCCATCGCCGCCAACTCCGCCCTGGTCAGGCCGGACGTCTTCAGCGCGGTCGGGCTGCTCAGTGTTCCCTACGCCCCGCGCGGCGGCCCGAGGCCCAGCGAGGTCTTCGCGCGGATGGGCGGGGAAGAGGAGTTCTACATCTCCTACTTCCAGGAGCCCGGTCGCGCCGAGGCAGAGATCGAGCCGGACGTGCGCGGCTGGCTCGCGGGGGGCTACGCCGCCCTCTCCGCCGACACCATGCCCGCACCCGGCGCACCCGCCCCGCACTTCGTCAGCCGCGGCGGGACGATGCGCGACCGCTTCCCCGTCGGTAGGCTGCCCGCCTGGCTCAGTGAGAACGACCTGGACCTCTACGCCGGGGAGTTCGAGCGAACCGGCATGAGCGGGCCACTCAACCGCTACCGGAACATGGACCGCGACTGGGAAGACCTCGCCGACTTCGACGGCGCCCCCGTCACCCAGCCGTCCCTGTTCATCGGCGGCAGCCTGGACGCTTCCACCACCTGGATGGCCGACGCGATCAAGGCATATCCCACCACACTGCCCGGCCTGGTCTCCTCCCACATCCTCGACGGCTGCGGCCACTGGATCCAGCAAGAGCGCCCGGCCGAGACCAACCGGCTCCTGACCGACTGGCTCGCCTCCCTGCCCGCCTGAACCTCCCCATGGTGCCCGAGAAGCGGGGCTGGAAGATCGATGCGGAACGGCTGGGCCGCCGACCGTCTGGCCGAGCTCGTTGGTGACGACCTCGAAGCGCGCGTGGTGTGGTCGGAGGACCCGCGCCTCACTCCGCACCCTGACCCTATGGGGTTCTGACTAGTAGGCCCTTGCCGCACGGCGCCGACCCGGCCGAGGCGGGATACCTGGCCAGGCCGGCGCTCTGATCAGCGGTTACGGAGCGCAGGATCCCTGTCCGGCGGTCGCTCCGACGCAGCGGAACAGCGTGGGGTTGATTTCGGACGGCGGCTTCCAGATCTTGGTGGCCTGCTCGAAGTCGTAGGCGAAGCTGAGCAGCTTGGCGTCCGAGTAGGCGGTCCCGATGAACTCCAGACCCTCTGGACGCAGGTTGCCCGGCGTGTATCCGGCCTGCACCATGACGGCCGGGTAGGCAGCGCGGGTGACGATCGTGTTTCCGCTCTGGCCCGCGAACACCACCGCCTGCAGCTGGTTGGCCTGCAGCACGCCGTCGATCCGGGAACGGGCCTCGGCCACACCGGCCGCCCGGTTGGCTTCGAACGCCGCCTTGGTCTCCGGGTCGTCGAGGTTGATGGCCTCGGCGCCCTCAAGCAGGGTCTGGCCGAACTTCAACGCCACGTCCGCGTGCGCCTTGTTGTAGGCGATGACGTCTGCCAGCGAGCGGACGTGGTCGCTGGGCGGCAGCTTGCTCAGGTAGCTGTTCAGGCCCTGCTTGAACTCGTAGTCCCAGACGCGTGTCGGCAGGTTGTTGGCGTTCAGGTCGACCTGGACGAGCGTCGCACCCTGGTCGCGCAGCGCCTGCAAGGCGGCGTCGTAGATCGGGTCCGGGGCGCTGGCCGGGACGTACCCGATGCGGGCGCCCTGCAGCGCGGTGGTCGACAGCGCCTTGGTGTAGTCGGTGGTGTCGTAGGAGCCGGCGGACGAGGTCGCAGGGTCGTTCGGGTCGACGCCGGTAGTCATTGCGGTGAGCATCGCCGCGGCGTCCCACACCGTGTGCGTGATCGGTCCGGTCGTGTCGTTGGTGGCCGAGATCGGCACCACGCCGCTGCGGCTGAGCAGGCCGACCGTGGGGCGGACACCGACGTCCGACATGACGTGCGACGGTTGCAGGATTGAGCCACCCGTGTCGGACCCGACCGTGCCGGCGGCCATGCCCACGGCCATCGCGGCGCCCGAGCCGGAGCTGGAGCCGCCCGGGTTGAGCGACGCGTCGTACGGGTTGAGCACCTGCCCGCCGGCCGAGCTGTACCCGTTCGGCGCGCCCGACGTCGTGTAGTAGGCGAACTCGGCCAGGTTCGTCTTGCCGAGGATGATCGCCCCGGCGGCCTTGAGCTGCTTGATGACGGGGGCGTCGTCGCTCGGGTAGGAATTCGCCAGCGCGACCGAGCCCGCCGTCGTCGGCATGCCCTTGACATCGATGTTGTCCTTGACCAGCACCGGGATGCCCATCATCGGACCAAGGTCGACGCGCTTCGCCCGCTGCACGTCGATCTTCTGGGCGTCACGCCGCCAACTCGGGTTGATGGCCCGCACCGCGTTGAGACCCGGGCCCCTCGAATTCAACTGGCCAATGCGATCCAGATACAGCTCGCCCAGCTTCACCGCGCTCAACTGCCTGCTCCCCAGCACGTCGTGCAGTTGCTGGATCGTTGCGGTCTCCAGGTTCAGCGAGACCGGTGCCTTCGACGTTTCCGCACGTGCGATGGTGCTTTCGGCCATTCCCGACGAGGCCCAGGCGACCGCGCCAAGGGCCAGCACGAGTGCGACAGCCCGGCGGCGGGGCGTGAGCCTGTGACTGAGTGACAAGGTGGTGTTAATCGAGTACTCCATGAGAGAAAGGTGGCAGCTGGGTGCTGATGGTCATCCGTCCTTGTGCCGATGAGATTGCGCCGCCAAGTCGGTGATGTAAAAGGGTGTAGCGGCCACGAAGCGAAATTGCGTGCCCGTTCACATGAGCCCGCGCGGCTCTCTCTCGCATGCTCACCGCGCCGAGAGAGAAGATCGTCCCCTGCGGGATCTCTGCAGATCGATGCCGAGCACCAGCTCGTCGCCGAACGCCTGGCGCAGGCCGCTGGCCGCGATGGCCGGTCTGGGTTGTGTGACGTCAGTCGGTGAGGTCGTGCCGCAGAGCTTGCGGCCGACGGGCTTTAACGCTGTTTCAGCGCGGTTTCACCGGCGGGTGGGGGCGACAGCCAAGGCCCCCGCCGACTGCCCGACGGGGCCCTTTACGCGCTTGGCTGCTACAGGTGTGGCCTGATCTCGCCGTTTCGGTTGGGGGGTGATGAGGCGTCGCTGAGGCCAACTGTTGGGGGACCGACGCGATTTCGGTGCTTGGGCATGGCGGAGTCCCGGCGCGGTGGTCGGGTTCTCCAGGTCCTTCGAGTCGTGGTGGTCAGGGGTTTGCCGGTCAGCCGGCCGGGCGGGGCAGCGCGGCGAGGCGAGGCAAGGCGATGGAAGGCTGTGGCGAGTTCGTGTCTCCAGGGCCAGGTCGCCGATATCCGCAGGCGGAGGCGGCGGCCGCCGCGGGTGAGGCGTGCGGCGAAGTGCAGCAGCCGGTAGCGGAGCGCTTCTTCGGCTCGGCAGCCGCGAGTTCGCCGTCCAGCAGCAGGACGCGCATCCAGGCCAGCAGATCGACCGCCGTGAGGCTGAGTTCGAGCCAGGCGGCGTTGACGGCCCGGCGCCTGCAGGTGCCTCTTACTCCAGGTGAGGTGGGAATCGACGTGGTCTGGCGCATCCAATCTCCGGCCGCGCCTTGATGAAGCCCCGGTGTCACCGTCCGGCCGTCAGTCCGCCCGCCGCGAGTCGGTCGCTCACATCGTTCACGAGCCCCTTGCCGAGGTCTTTCGCCCGCGTCAGCGAGTGCTCGAAGGCAGTGAGACGGCGGAAGGTTTCGGCATACCCGGCTTGCTCGTCCAAGGGGAGCTGCAGCACATGGAGGCGCCTGATATCGACCCGGGAGGAACTGGAAGCGTGCGTGCCCGCCTGGCGGCCGTTGGCGGGTGCGCGTAGGCAGCCGGCAAGGAAGTGGGCATCGAGCTTCTCCGGGTCCACTTGGAGGGCGTAGAGCTGAGGGCCAAGGGCGATCGGCGGACCTTCGTGCACCCATGCCTTGAAGGCACGGACCACGCCGGCGACGACGACGTCACCCTCCTCGGCCACGGTCTGGACCACGTCGGGAGCGAGCAGCGCGCTCGGGGCGCCGTTCATCAGCAGGTCGGGAACGGTGAGCAGCGGCACACCGGCGTCGCGGTCCGGCGTTGTGGTGGTTGTGGTGGTCGTGCTGTCCGAGGGCTGCTGTCCGGCGCGCAGTGTGAGGGCGCCGGCTTTGACGAGGTCTCCCACCGTGGCTGTCGTTCGTGGTTCGCCATCCGCGAAGTCGAGCTTCGAAAGGTGCTGCACCAGGTTGCCCAGTTCGGTCAGCGAACCGGCCAACTCTTCCCACGATGCGGCGAGTTCGACGCCCGACGGTTCGGTGCTCGATGCGGTGTAGCGGCCCGGGGTGACGTCGACCTCGTCATCCAACAGGTCGAGGAGGGGGACGCGTACGGCGCCTTCGGGTAGTGGGCGTTCCGGCTTGTCGAGCTCCGCCACGGCGGAGAGGACGAAGGTGGCGAGAGCTTCCCAGTCGGGACCCGGCTCGCGTGCCCCGGCGAACCTTGTCGCGTCGACCAGGAGCGCGTCCTGACTGGCCGGCCCCGCGGCAGAACCCTCGGGAGCGGCCCGCAGAACCCACAGTTGGAGCGACACGCTGTGAGGCTGCGCGCACCCCGGCGGCAGCGCCACGACCGCCCGCAGTAGTCCCGTCCGCAGCAGCGAGCCCCGGATGCGGCGGCCGGCCTTGCGGGAGGCGACGGCCGGCGGGAGGACGACGACGGCGGTGCCGCCGGGCCGCAGATGCGTCAGCAGGTGCTGCACCCAGGCGAGTTCGGGCTCGGTGCGCGGGGGCAGTCCATGGGCCCAGCGCTGGTCGGTGGCGAGTTCCTCGTAGCCCCAGTCTCGTTCGTTGAACGGCGGGTTGCACAAGGCGATGTCTGCCCCCAGGTGGGGGAAGGGATCATCCCGCAAGGCGTCGGCCGTGGCGATCTCCACGCGCACGCCCCGGCCTTCGGTCGTGAAACCGAGCCGGGCGGAGGCAAGGGCGGCGAGAGCCGGGTCCCGTTCACAGCCCAGCAGGCTCAGGTCCGAACCGTCGTACTCCTGCGCGGCCGCGGCCGTAAGGTGCCCCGTGCCGCACGCCGGGTCGAGGACGGTGAGCCCTCCGTCGTCCTTCCCGAGCCGGGTGCCGAGCGCGATCCGGGCCATCAGCGCGGCCAGTTGGGGAGGTGTGGTGCTGAGCTGTCGTACGTGGGTGTCCAGCCAGCGCTGGAGCAGGAACTCGAACGTCTCCCGTGGGCCTTCGCTCCGCCCGAGCCGCGCAGCCTCGCCGATCAGCTCACGGGCCTCGTGGGACAGGTCCGGTGCAGCAATCCGGGCTCTTGGTGCACGCATCCGGCGCGCCGACTCGGCGATGGCGAGCCCCGACTCGTCCCTGCTGCCGAGCGCCTCGAACCGCGGCCAGAGGAATTCGCGGCCGCCGACGTCCTTGAGCTTGTCGTTGTCCCTCAGCCACTGTTCGACTTCGGCGAGTGAGAACTGAGGGCTGACGTCGGTGCCACCGATACGGGACGGGAACGAGTCGTGGCGGCGGCGCCAGTTGCTTACCGCCGCGCGTCCCACACCCGCGATCCGAGCGATCTCGGCCAGGCTGACCGGTACGGCGTTGGCTGTGCTCATCGAGGGGTCTCCGGGGGTCCTTGGCGGGCTGGGCTGGAAGGCGTCCCAGCAGCCGTAGTGCAGATCACGCTACTACGCATTGACTTTGTTCACAGGGCTTGTCGGTGATGTCACTGTGTGGGAAATGTAGAAAGTGGGAGATATGCAGAGCTTCGCGCCGGGAATGGTGCTGCGTAACCGCTATGAGCTCGAGTCCGTGCTCGGCCGAGGCGTGATGGGCCAGGTGTGGCAGGGACGGGATGTGTACCTGGAACGGCCCGTGGCGGTGAAGACCATCGCGGCTGAACTGCTGGCCGTTCCCCAGAGCCGCCGTGAGGCGCTGGCCCGCTTCAAGCGCGAGGCACAGGCAGCAGCCCGCCTCGACCATCCCAACGTCACCACCGTGTACGACGCGTCGATCACTGACGACACCTGTTGCCTGGTGATGCAACTGGTCGACGGCACGACCCTGGAGTACCTCTTCGACCAGCAGGAGGACGAACGGTTCGACGTGCCCTCCGCCGCCTCCATCGCCGCCCAGCTGTGTGCCGGACTGTCCGCCGCCCATTCCGCCGACCTCGTGCACCGCGACCTCAAGACGCAGAACGTCATGATCCGACGCGACGGCGTTGTCAAGATCCTCGACTTCGGCCTGGTCAAGTCTCTCTCCGACGCCGACCCACGCCTGACCATGACCGGGGAGGGCATCGGCAACATCCTCTGCGCGTCGCCGGAACTGCTCTCCGGACACGGCCGACTCGACGGCCGCAGCGACCTCTACGCGGTGGGCTGCCTGCTGCACCACATGCTCGCCGGCGCTCCGCCCTTCTCCACCGACCAGCCCGCGCTCCTGGCCTCCCAGCACCTGACCGCGACTCCGACCCTGATCTCCGAGTCGGGCATCGACGTTCCCCACCCCCTGCAGGAGCTGGTCACCGCCCTGCTCGCCAAACGCCCCGAGGACCGTCCGTCCTCCGCCACCGAGGTCTATGCGGCGCTCGCTCCCTACCTGCCGGACTCCGATCCCCGGCTCGCCACCCACCGTGGCCTTCCCGAGGACCCCCGCCGCCCCTTCCTTGTCCCGCAGGGGCCGCAGCCTGTGTGATCGGTGAGAGGATGGCACCGCCGACCGGGTGCGCCGCGCTGCCCCGGTCGTAGGGTGTGGCAGGCGCCGCGGGCGCCGGGACTGGAGACGGGCGCAATGCGGCGAAGCCTGGGGAGGTACGAGCTCATTCGTGAGCTGGGCCGAGGAGGCATGGGCGTCGTCTGGCAGGCGCACGACCCGGACCAGGGGCGCGAGGTCGCGCTCAAGCTCCTCGCGCCACGGGGATACGGCTTGGAACTCACGATGCTGGAGCGCCGTTTCCTCCGCGAGGCGCGCTTGACCAGCCGGCTCAGCCACCAAGGCATACCGGCCGTGTACGACCACGGCAGCCATGACGGAGAGCTGTACCTCGTCATGGAACTCGTCCCGGGCCGCGACCTGGACTCCGTGCTCAAGGACGAGGGCCCGCTGGCCGTCGACCGCGCCGCGGGCATCACCCAGAGCGTCGCCGAGGTCCTCGCCTACGCGCACGGCCAGGGCATCGTGCACCGCGACCTCAAGCCGTCCAACCTGATGATCACTCCGTCCGGCGAGGTGAAGGTCCTCGACTTCGGCGTCGCCGCCGCTCTGGAGCCCCGTCCCGGCGAGACCCGGTTCACCGCCGCCAACGCCACCCCCGGCACCGTCGTCTACATGGCACCCGAACAGGCCGTCGGCAAGACCGTGCCCGCCAGCGATCTCTACTCGCTCGGCTGCGTCCTGTACGAACTCCTCGCCGGAAGCCCGCCGTTCACCGACGGCAGCCCCTTCATGCTGTACCACCAGCACGCGAACGTGCCCGTGCCGCCGCTGTCCGGCCACCGCCCCGGCATCCCTCCCGGCCTGCGGAAACTGGTGGAAGGCCTGCTGGAGAAGAACCCGGAGGAGCGGCCCGCCTCGGCGGAGGTGCGCGCCCTGCTCTCCGCCTGGGCGCCCGCCCCCGCTGCGACAGCACTCGCGCACCCGCGGCTGGCGGAAGTCACCGCCCTGCGCCTGTCCGGCCGCCCCGCCCGAGCCCTTGAGGAATACGAGCAACTCATGGCCGCCCCCGGCCTCGGGCGTGCGGACTTCCTCGCCGCCCGAGTAGGAGTTGCCCTGTGTGTGGGTGCGCTCGGCCGGACCCGCGAGGCCCTTGACGAGCTGAGGTCGGTCCTCGCCGAGCAGCGCAGCGTCCTCGGCCCGGCCGACCCCGCCGTGCTGGACACGCGCTACGAAATCGCCGTGCTGCTCGTTCGTACGGGAGAGCGCCACCCCGCTGTGGAACTGCTGCGCCGCCTGGCGGACGACGAGGAGACCGTCCTGCCGCCGGGCGATCCCCGACGCGGGCGCACCCGTGCCCTGCTGGACCGGCTGGGCCGCATGGCCTGACGGGGGGCGACCCGAGGTATGGTTTTGTAATCTCTGTTCACAGTCACTCGTGCGTGTTACGCTTCGACCGCACCGTTCGGGTGGGAGACAGGACACTGTCTACGGACGGCAGCAGAGACACCGAGGGGGGACAGCGCCCATGACGTCAGCAGTCCAGCGCGAGACCGAGCGGAACGGGGCGCAAGAGTTCCCCGAAGAGGGGAAGCTCGTCGAGGTACGCGGTCAGTCCTGGGTCGTCGCCCGCGTCGAGCCCGCCCCGGCCGGTGCTGAAGACGACGAGCGCAAGGCCGCCACCCTCGTCCACCTCCAGTCCGTCGCCGACGGCCGCTTCGGCGACACCCTCAGCGTCATCTGGGAGGTCGAGCCCGGCCGCCGCGTGCTGCCCGCCGGCTCCCTCCCCGACGCCTCCACCGGCCAGTACGACTCCCCCAACCGTCTCGCAGCCTTCCTCGACGCCGTCCGCTGGTCCGCCGTCGCCTCCGCCGACGCCAAGACCCTCCAGGCGCCCTTCCGCTCCGGCGTCGCCGTCGAGCCGTACCAGCTCGAGCCGGTCTCCCGCGCTGTCGGCGCCCCGCGCGTCAACCTCCTCCTCGCCGACGACGTCGGCCTCGGCAAGACCATCGAGGCCGGTCTCGTCGTTCAGGAGTTGATGCTGCGCGGCCGGGCCCGCCGCACCATGGTCGTCTGCCCGGCCGGCCTCACCCTCAAGTGGCGCGACGAGATGGATGAGAAGTTCGGCCTGGAGTTCACCATTGTCGACTCCGAGCACTGCGCCCGGCTGCGGCGCACCCACGGCACCGCCGCCAACCCCTTCCGTGTCCACCCGCTCACGATCGTCTCGCTGCCGTGGCTTCGCGGCCAGAAGGCCCAGCGCCTCCTCGACGAGGTCATCGGCGCCCCGGACGAGAGCAGTAACGGCGAGCACAAGCGCTTCTTCGACCTCCTCGTCCTCGACGAGGCCCACCATGTCGCGCCCGCCGCGCCCAAGCAGGTCTATGCCGTCGACTCGCAGCAGACCAAGCTGATCCGGCGCCTCGTCCCGCACTTCGAGCACCGCCTCTTCCTCTCCGCCACTCCGCACAACGGCTACCCCGAGTCGTACACCGCGCTGCTTGAGCTCATCGACGACCAGCGTTTCGCGCGCGGCGTCGACCCCGACAAGGAAGCGCTGAAGGACACCGTCGTACGACGCCTGAAGTCGACCGTCACCAACACGGACGGCACGCCGCGCTTCCGCACCGCAAGACCCTCGAACTCTCCGTCGACTACACGGCGCAGGAGCGCGAGATTCACCAACTCCTGGGATCTTTTGCGGAGTTGCGCCGCAAGAAGCTGACCCCGCAGGCCCGTGGTGGGCGCCGCGCCGCCGACCTGGTGACGCTGCTGCTGAAGAAGCGACTGTTCTCCTCCCCGGCCGCCTTCCTCCACACGGTGCAGGTCTACCTGTCCCACCTGGAGGACACCGGCCCGGCGCGCAGCCGCGCAGCCGCCGCCGATGTCCCGGAGTGGCTGGAGGAGTTCGCCGATCTCGTCGCCGACCTCGACGACACCGGCCTGGTCGACGCCGAGGACGACGCCCTGACTCGCTCCACCTCGCTCACGCCCGCCGAGGACGGCCAGGAGCTCGACCTGCTCCAGGAAATGGAGCGTTGGGCACTCACCCACGAGGCCGCGCCGGACTCCAAGGCCGACGCCCTGATCGGCGCCATCAAGGCCATCTGCCGCCCCGACGGCAAGCGGTGGACCAACGAGCGGGTCGTCATCTTCACCGAGTACCGCGACACCCAGGAGTGGCTCCACGACCTCCTCCAGCAGGAGGAACTCACCGACGGCGGCCGGGTCGAGCGCCTCCACGGCGGCCTGGCCACCGAGGAGCGAGAGCGCATCCGCCTCGGCTTCCAGGCCGAGCCGTCCCGCCCCGAGGGCAAGGTCCGCATCCTCCTCGCCACCGACGCGGCCGGCGAGGGCATCGACCTCCAGAACCACTGCCACCGCCTGATCAACTACGACATCCCCTTCAACCCCAACAAGCTCGAACAGCGCATCGGCCGTATCGACCGCTGGGGCCAGAAGAACGACCCCGAGATCACCCACTTCATCGGCTCCGGCTGGCAGCAGGCCCAGGCCGGCTCGTACGAGGCCGACCTGGAGTTCCTCTCGCGCGTCGCCAAGAAGGTCGCGCGCATGGAGCACGATCTCGGCTCGGTGAACGCCGTCCTCGCCGACGCCGTGCAGCGCCGGATGACCGGCGACACGGGGCCCGTCGACATTGAGCACGCCAAGCCCAGGCCGATCAAGGGCCGGCGCACGGGCGGCGAGGTCGCGCCCGAGCAGAACGTCACCGCACAGACGAAGAAGCTCGCCGACCAGTACGAGGAGACCGTCGACTCCCTCGGCCTCACCCCGGCCAACGTCAAGCGCGTCGTCGACACAGCCCTCGCCCTCGACCACCAGCCCGCGCTCGTCCCGGCGTACGGCGAGGACTTCGAGCCGGGCGACCTGTTCGACGTGCAGCCGCTCTCCGGCAGTTGGGAGCGTGCGACCCGTGGCCTCGCTCACAAGCTCCGCGACGGCGAGCAGCGCCCCCTCACCTTCTCCCCGGCCGTCGCCGCCCACGGCCGCGACGACGTGGTCCTCGCCCACCTCAAGCACCCGCTTGTCGCCCTCTCGACGCGCCTGCTCACCGCCGCCGTCTGGAACGCGGACACGGTCAGCCTCAACCGCGTCACCGCCGTCGTCTCGGACGACCCGGCCCTCTCCACGACACTGGTCTCCGCCTACGCCCGGTACGTCCTCGTTGGCAACGACGGCACCCGCCTGCACGAGGAAGTCCTCTACGCGGGCGGGTTGTTCGGCAACACCAGGCGCTTCCGCCGCTGGGAGTCGGTGGGCGAGCAGGGAAGGGTCCTGAGCCGCGCGCTCACCGAGGGCATGGAGGCCGCCCCGCACCTGCGACAGGGACTGACCGAGGCCTGGCCGAAGCTCCAACAGCCGCTGTACGACTCCCTCTCTGCGCGCGCCCGCGAACTCGGCCGCCAGCTCGAAAGCCGGCTCGCCGACCGCCGGGCCGAGGAGGAGCGCCGCATCACCGCCACCCTCGACCGCTTCGAGGCCACCCTGCGCGCCAAGCTCAAGGAAGAGGGAGAAGGGGAGGGCGAGCAGCTGGCGCTCCTGTCCACGCACGAGCTGACCGGCCACGAGCGCCGCCAGTTCGAGGAGGACCGCCAGCGCTGGCAGTTCCGCCTCGACGGCCTGCCCGCCGAGCGCGAGCGCGAACTCGCCGCCATCGCCGCCCGCTACCGCGAGCCCCGCCCGCACCTCTTCCCCGTCGCAGTCGTCTTCGTCATCCCCGCAAAGGAAGCCAGCCGATGAGCCGCCCCCGCAGCAACGTGAGCCGTGGAGTCGCCGCAGCCAAGGCCCAGGCCGCCGACGGCCGCAGGCAGCACCAGGAGTGGCTCGACCTCACCGAGGTCTCCGGCCCCTTCCTGACCATGCCCGTTCTCCTGCGCGCCTGGCCCCAGCTCGACGCCCTGGAGAAGGACGAACGCGCTCGCCTGCGCGCCCGCCACGCCGACTGGCAGACCGACACCACCGCGGGCCGCGACGAGTGGGTGGCGTACATCCTGCGCCAACTCCTCGGCTGGGACGACGCACTGACCTTCCGCCAGGGCGAGTCGGAACACATGGGCCTCGACCGCCTCACCCTCCGCGTCCCCGAGCACAACACCGAAGTACGCCCCGACTTCGCCCTCGTCGAACCCGGCACCGATCTGGCCGCCGAGCCGGACGCGGACTCCGCCGCCAAGCGCGTCCGCCTGCTCGGCATCACCGTCCCCGCCGGCACCGCCCCCACCGCCCGCGCGGGCGGTGGCGGCGACTGGGCCGCAGCGCCCGCCGACCGCCTCGGCCGCCTCCTGCGCCACCACGGCGTCCCCCTCGGCCTCGTCACCGACGGCCGCTGGTGGTGCCTGGTCTGGGCCCCTGTGGGCGGCGTGACCACCACGGCCGTCTTCGACACCATCGGCTGGAACGAGGCCGCCGAACGCAACGTCGTCCGCGCCTTCGTCTCCCTACTCCGTCGGCGCCGCTTCTTCGAGTACGGGGACGCCGAGACGCTGGTCGGCCTGCTGAAGGCCAGCCTCGCGGCCGGCGAGGACGTCACCGAGGCACTGGGCATCCAGGTCCGGCAGGCCGTGGAACTGCTCGTCGACGCCATAGGGCGCGCCGACGTCCGCGCCATCGAGAACGGCGCGCAGGGCCTGCACGCCTCCGGCGTCAGCGCCAACGAGGTCTACCGCGGCGCGGTCGCCGTCATGATGCGCATCGTCTTCCTCCTCTTCGCCGAGGAACGCGGCATGCTCCCCGCCGACAACGAGGTGTACGCACGCTCGTACTCCGCCCGCTTCCTGCGCGACGAACTCAAGGCGCGCGCGGACGAGGAGGGTGAGACCTCCCTGGAGCACACCACGTCCGCGTGGCACCGCCTGATCGCCCTCTTCCACGCGGTGCATGGGGGAGTGGACCACCCGGAGCTCAAGCTCCCCGCCTACGACGGCTCGATCTTCGATCCGGACAAGTACGAGTGGATGGAGCGTGCCACCCCGCTCCTCCCGATCGACGACCGCACGGTCCTGCACATGCTCCAGGCCGTGCAGGAGGTCCGCGTCGGCAAGGGCAAGGACCGCGAGGTCCGCACGCTCAGCTTCCGTGCCCTGGACGTCGAGCAGATCGGTTACGTGTACGAGGGTCTGCTCTCATTCGACGGTCGCCGGGCCACCGAGCACATGGTGGGCCTGATCGGGCCCGAGGGCCTGGAACACGAGGTGCCGTTGCGGGAGTTGGAGTCGCTGGCGGCCAAGTCGGGCGCGTCGGTGAAGGCGCTGGCGAAGGCCATCCACGAGAAGTGGAAGGACCCGAAGCCTCCGGCGACGGCGGGTCAGCTGGAGAAGAAGCTCGCGCCGTTGTCGACCGAGGACGCGGCGGAGGCGCGCCGCCGACTGAACGCGGTGACGAAGGACGTGGCACTGACGGAGCGGCTGCTGCCGTTCGTGGGCGTCCTGCGGGACGACCTGCGCCGCCTGCCGACGGTCATTCCGAACGGCGCCCTGTACGTCACGGAGTCCTCGCTCCGGAAGAACACGGGCACGCACTACACGCCCCGGTTCCTCGCGGAAGAGGTCGTGCTGCACGCGCTGGAGCCGCTGGTGTACGAGCCGGGTCCGCTGCAGACGGCGGACACGGGGGAGTGGCGGCTGAAGTCCTCCGAGCAGATCCTCGACCTGAAGGTCGCGGACATCGCGATGGGCTCGGCGGCGTTCCTCGTCGCGGCCTGCCGCTACCTGGGCGACCGCCTGATCGAGGCCTGGGAGGGCGAGGGCCGCGCGGACGCGATGACATACCGGGCGGGGCGCGCGGTGGACGCCGTGACGGCGGCGGATGCGGAGCAGGACCCGGTGGTGGTCGAGGCCCGCCGCCAGATCATCGAGCACTGCCTGTACGGGGTGGACATCAACCCCATGGCGGTGGAGATGGCCAAGCTGTCGCTGTGGCTGGTCTCGATGGACCCGGAGCGCCCGTTCACGTTCCTGGACGACCGGTTGGTGGCGGGGGACTCGCTGCTGGGTGTGACGAGCCTGGAGCAGATCACTGACATCCACCTCAAGCCGCAGAAGCAGCACGACGTGCTGGGGTGGGCGGAGAGCGCTGGCCGGAGTGTGGACCGGCTGACGCGAGAGCGTCTGGCCATTACGGCCATCAAGGGCGTTGACCTGCTGGCCCTTCAGGAAAAGCGGGCCCGACTGGAGGATGTCAACCGTCACTCGGGGCGGCTGCGATTGGTCGGTGACTTGATCGTGGGCGCGGCGCTGGCCACGTGTGCGTCGGGGCGGGTGGCTTGGTACGAGGACGCCTCGGGGAAGCGCGTACGGGATCTGTTTCCGGTGGCGCAGTCGATTGCGGCCGAGATTATCCTAGAAGGTGTTGACGACGCCGCTGAGGTTGTGCGGGCTGCGCGCGAGAAAGCTTCCGAATGGCTACAGGTAGAAGTTCCGGATGGTGCACTGGAACGCCGATCAGTTCACTGGCCTTTGGTGTTTCCTGAAGTGCATACCGGAAAGGGTTGATTTGATGCAGTAATCGGTAATCCGCCGTTCCTGGCGGGGTCAGACATTAGTGGCGCTAACGGCAGTGCGTATCGCGAACATCTCGTTTCTTGCTTGGCGCGAGGGGTCACGGGGAACAGTGATCTTGTGGGCTACTTCATGCTGCGAGTGCATGAGCTGCTGAATTCCGGCGGGCAGAGTGGGATCATCGCCACTAACACCCTAAGTCAGGGGCGTACGCGCCAGGTAAGCCTAGATCAGATTGTGGATCGGGGAGTCACGATTCGGCGCGCGATCAAAAGCATGAAGTGGGCCACAAAATCCGCCGCAGTTGAGAACTGCGTGGTATGGGCGTCGAGTGCTGCACTCGGTGATAGCGCTTTGAGAGTTGTTGACGGTGTCAAGGTGAAAGGAATTTCCCCTGGCCTTGATCCGATGGGGAGGGTGGGTGGAAATCCATTTCCGCTATTTCAAGGCGGGCGGCTTTCGTATTACGGCACCTATATTCATAGTATGGGATTCACGTTGGGTTGTCGGGAGGCCCGAGAGATGATTGCCGTCGAGCCCCGTAATGAGGAGGTGATGTATCCTTATCTAGGTGGGGAGTTGAATCAGCGTCCATCGCTTGATGCGGATCGGTGGGTCATCAACTTTAAAGGTTGGAGTGAAGAGGAGTCGGCTCGCTATGCCATGCCTTTTCGGCATGTAGTGGACAATGTTCGACCCGCTCGTGTTAATCATTCGGATAAGCGGTTGAGGCATTTTTGGTGGCAATATAAGCGACCCACGCTCGATCTCTACCGTGCAGTCGAAAGATTTGATACGGTCATGGCAGTGGTTCGGCACAGTGAAACCCTGGTGCCCGTGCGGGTTTCGGCTCGACAGGTATTCAGTGATGCGGTGGTCGTTGTCGCCGAGGACGACTGTGCGCTCTTTGCTCTCCTGTGTAGTTCGGTTCACTATTGGTGGGCGATTAAACACGGTTCCACCATCAAGGGAGACCCGAGGTATAACTCGTCTGATGTATTCGACACTTTCCCTAGGCCGAAACTATCGGATGATTTGAGAGAGCTGGGTGCCGCTTTGGATTCCCAGGTGAAGCAGGCTGTCGCATCACGTGAGCTTGGGCTTACCAGTCTCTACCACCTGATCGGTGACTCTGCGTTCGACGCCCCGGATATTTCGAATATTCGGATTATTCAGCGTGCAATCGACGAATGTGTGCTGCGACTATATGGTTGGAGTGATCTCATCGCTTCTGGCTTGGGTCATTCCTGTTATCAAGGTCGACACGGTGCGCGCTTCACTTTTTCGCCGGAGGTGCGAGAAGAGGTGCTGAGTAGGCTCCTTGAGAGGAACCATCAAGTGTACGCGGACGAGGTCTATCTCGGCATGCATGCGAAGCCGGTCAATCGCCCAGATATGCCCCCGCCATCAGCAGAGGCCATCCGGAAGCGCAAGGAGCAGTTGGCCGCGCGAGGTGGGTCGGATTTCGGTGAGGGCGCCGAGGGCGCCCTCTTTTGAGCCGTCAGCATGACAACGGGCTCGTTCGCATCACACCAAGTGATGTGAACGAGCCCGTTGTTCCGCTCCGAGGCCCGGGGTGGGACTACCCAGCAGCGAGTGCCACGAACGCGGCCCACTCGCCCGGACCGACCCGCAGCATGGGCCCGCCACCCGCAACCTTCGAGTCTCGTACGTACACGGCGTCCACGCCGGCAGCCACCTCCACGCAGTCGCCGCCGCCGGATCCGCTGTAGCTGCTCTTGAACCAGCGCAGCCCGTCCACGTTCGCGGATACCTGCTCTACGCTCATGTCTCTCCCACCAGCCGTTCGATGAGCCGCGCAGACTCGACGCCGTTCAGAGCCTGCGATCGCAGCTTGCCATATCGCAACCCGAAGGCGCTGACCTGTGCGGGATCACGGACGACGCATCCGACCTCCTGGGACTCGATGTATCCGAGGTGCTGATGCTCCTTGGTCTCCAGCACCACGAACGGTCCGTTCAGCCCGGCATGGAACCCCGATGAGACAGGCATGACCTGAACCTCGACGTTGCGCAACGCGCCGACCTCCAGCAGACGTTGCCCCTGACCGCGCATGACCTCCGCATCGCCCACCGGGTTACGGAGCGCCTCCTCACTGATGATGAACGACAGCTCCGCGAGCGGCACTCGCGTCAGCAGCTTCTGGCGGCTGAGCCGCGCTTCCGTGTGCTGGTCGACGATCTCCTCGCTCAGCGGCGGGCAGTGCCCCGCGAACACGGCCCGCGCGTACGCCTCCGTCTGCAACAGCCCTGGCACCAGCAGCGGATCGTACGAGAAGCGGCTCGCCACCTCCGCCTCGATGAGTGCGAAGTTGCGGAAGAACTGGGGCAGTTTCGCCCGGTCCACCTCGTCCTGGAGCACTTCCAGCACTCCCCGGGCCTCCAACACCCGGTCCGCCGCCGCCGTGAACGCCGCCTTCGCCGGCCGTCGGCCCTGCTCGACGGAGGCGACCTGTTCCACTGAGTAGCCGATGGCTTCCCCGAGTCCCTGCTGGTTCAACCCGGCCTGCTTGCGCAGATGCTGGAGCAGTTTGCCGTAGGCCGACCATGCGCCCGGAAGGTCGCTCTCCTCCCTCGTCTTCGCCGTGCGACTGTTCCGCGTGTCCCGCACCGCCCTCACGTCCTTCCGTCCCCGAGTGCACCGCCCGCCCCACGCCCGCAGCGCTCGTCAACCCCATTGCGCCGGGGCCAGGTTCAACGCGGGCCGCAAGTCCCGGGACACGGCCCCGCACCCGTACAACGCCCGTACAGGAACCCGTACAACCAAGACGAGAGGCAGCCACGCCCTCCGTACGACGAGCACGACGTACGGCCGTCGCACCTGGTCACTGGCGCCCCCGCCCACCCACGCCGACATCGTGACGCAACAGGAGATCAACGATGAGCCCCGCACCTCCGCCCACCAGTTGAGCCTCCGGCTCAGCAGCACCAGACGGGGCGCCCGGCTGGCGCGCCAACTTGCCGTCCAGCAGTTCACCGAATGGACCGGCCTCCTGCACGACTCCGACCTCGCGCGTACCGTTGCCCTTGTCACGGCCGAGTTGGCGTCCAACGCGATCACCCGCGGCCGCGTTTCCGGCTGGGGCTTCCGGTTGACGCTGCTTCTCCTGCCCCAGGCAGTCCTCCGTATCGAGGTCACGGACATGCGCCCGGAGCGGCCTCTCCCGTATGCGACCAGACCGGCAACGTTTGCAGTGCATCACCAGCCAGGGGCCCTCGGCCTACGTGGTTCGATGGTTGCCCACCTTGAGCCGCCAGAAGGCGGTCGCTGAGGTTTGGCGGACTGGTCATTCAGTCAATCGCGGGGAGTCGCAGATCTGCCGTAGTTAGAAACGGGGCATGGTGTAGGGGGCGTCTGTTACGAGTTGGAAGGAAGTCTCAGTCGACTGTGATGAACTCGATGGTATGCAAGATATTGGCGATCGATTATATGCTCCGGTATCTCTTTGAGTCGACCAAGTGAAACCCCAGAAGCGTGATCAGCGACGGTTAAATCGTTGCTGATGGTCAACATGCCAACATCGAAAAGGACGTGATGGTTCGGACACAAGCACACTACGTTGGCTGTGACGTCAGGCCCTTCGTGAGGTCGTCCTAGGGCTCGGATGTGTGCTGCTTCCGCGTACGCCCCTGTTGGTGTGGTGAGCCGAGTGCCGCAAACCTGACAGGTGTAGTCGTGTACTCGCTTCACGTAGTCCGCAACAGCAGTGCTCCGGATTATGCGTTGAGTTGTTTCTTCGGCGCGTGCGGGTGACTCATCCCCTTCTGGCTTATGTGGACGCGGTGTTGAGGGGCTGGGTTCCCTTTCTCTGCCGGCTTGCGATGCGGCGTTCATGTCTCGGATGCGCCGATACTCCTCCCAGCCGGCTTCCGTCAACACCCAGACGCCGCGCGATATTCGGGCCGGGACCAGGAGGCCTGACCGTTCCATCTTCTTTCGTTCGAATCTGGTCCTGTTGTGCCATTTTGGCTCATTATCTCGTTCTGTGCCGACGTGATCTTCCGGCGAGAGCAGCGTTTCGTAGCGCCGTTCCATCTGCCTGAGTGCGTGAGCGGTCGGCGCGCTACCGCCCATTTCTCCGAGCACGGTCAACAGCCAGTCTCGAAGGACCCGTTGAGGGGTCAACCTTGATGTCATAGCGAGAGGATAAGGAATTCCGCTGCCACGTCCAGGGGGTCATGTCCCCTGGTGTGGTGTAGCGGCGGGCAGCTGTTCTCTGCCCTGGGTGGTCAGCAACCTGTCGCGGTGCCCGTCGCGTCGAGTGGTGATGGCATGGGCAGTCGCCGGCGCTGGGCCAGGAAGCGGTTCGCGAAAAAGGTGATCCATGGGCTATTTGCGGCCCGACCGCGATCGGCCGCTGTGGTTGCGGTACTTCGCTGCCGTACCGCCTCACGCCTCGTGAAGTGTGGCCGCCGACAACTACGACTTGAACGCGTTCAAACTCTGTGTCAGGGTACGGCATGCGTTCTTGAGCCCACCGGTCGCGCACGCGGCCTGCGGAACCCGCTAGGGGTGGAGTGTGTTGCGTTGCTGTCGTACTGCGCTGATCTTGCTTGCCATGGCCCTCGCCCTGACGGCCTGCGGCAGGTTCACCGTCATGCCGCCGCCCGAGGGTGAACCGGTCGTTCTGAAGCCGGCCGAACTTGCGACCACGTGGACCGATGCCGAAGGCGGCACCCTCACGCTGAAGCAGGACGGGACGTTCATCGCCGATAAAGTCTGCGTCGCCGTCCGCTGGTACGACAGTTTGGCCTGGTCCGGAACAGGCACCTGGGAGCAAGGCTCCAACGAGGAGTACAGCTTCGTCGGTGTGACCTTCGACGCCGATCACCCCGTCGACGCCTATCACCCCGAAAGGGTCGAGCGGGAGCCCGACTCCTACGCCGCCTTGAGGCAAGGCAAGGTCCTGAAGCTCTGGGTCGCCGTCGGCGATCCGGACAACGATTATCCGAACTGCGTCCTGACCAGCCCGGCGAGTTGACCCGGCTACCGCGCGGCCGGGTGAGCTGCACCTGGTCCGGCATCGCACATGAGCCCCCTGCCGTGATGGAGGGGATCAGCCCTCGGTAGTGCCGGGGAGGGCCTCGGTGTCGACGGTGGCGTAGACGGTGGCCATGCTCTCTTCGGAGAGGTAGCGGCGGGGGGAAGGCGATCCATTCGTCGTGCATTTCGGCCAGCGACTGGATCAAGGAAAACGGTGGGCACCTCTCCGGGACCGGCCGGTTCGAACCGTCGAAGTGCCTCGCGAGGCGACCCGGCCACCCGGGACTTCGCTGGCAAACGTCAACTCCACCGTCACAAGAGCCTGGAGCCCCCGGTTTCCGCAGGGGTGAGCGGCGGGGGGACGCGTACCCCCGCGGCTAGTTCTCCAGACGGACCGGCATCAGTAGCGAAAAGGTGTCCTCGGTGTCGGGCCGGCGGATCGCGATGGGCGCCTTAGCCTCGATCCACCGGTCAGCCCGTGTCCCGTGGATAAAGAATCGAAGAGAGGTGCCTGCTGACCTGCGAAGATGGGAGTTACCACACCAC
>NZ_JBSFMS010000063.1:0-37980 GCF_053599675.1 Streptomyces sp. NPDC000880
GCGTTCCCATATCCGGCGTTGCCGGCACCCAGTTGGTGCGCGCCCTCGCCCACACACGCGAGCCCGGCGCCGCCCCAGCCGAGCAGCGAACGACGGGACGGAGTCTTGCCGCCGGTCTCCTCGGACCCGCCGGTTTCCTCAGACGTGCTTGCGGTCTCTTCGGGCACGTTTGCGGTCTCCTCGGACATGCCTCTGGTCTCCTCGGACACGAAGTACCCCCCTACTTCACAACCGCGGCGGCGAGCTTGGACAGCGGCTCGGCGAGCGCGTTGACCGCGTCGCTGAGCTCCTTGCGCTCCGCCTTGCCGACCTTGTCGTACGACGTGAACTCGTACGAGGTGGTGTCCTTGCGGTACTTGTCGAGCAGCTTGTTCAGCGCCGCGAACTGCTTGTCCAGCTCGGCGACAAGCTTCGGGTCGTTCTTCGACGCGACCGGCTTGAGCAGCTCGTGCGACTTCTGCGCACCCTCGACGTTCGCCTTGAAGTCGACGAGGTCGGTGTGGCTGTAGCGCTCCTCCTCACCGGTGACCTTGCCGGAGGCGACCTCGTCGAGCAGCTCCTTGGCGCCGTTGGCCATGGAGGTCGGGGAGATGTCGGCCGTGCCGACCTTCTTCTGCCAGGCCGTCAGGTCCTGGATGAGGGTGTCGGCGAGGGCCTTCTCCGCGGGGCCGATCTTCTTGGTCTGCCACAGCGCCTTCTCGAGGGCGTGCCAGCCGGTCCACTTCTGGCCCTTCTCCAGGCCGTCCTCGCGCAGGTCGACCTTCGGGTCGATGTCGCCGAAGGACTCGGCGACCGGCTCGGTGCGCTCCCAGCCGATGCGGGAGTCGGCGTACGCCTTCTTGGCGGCCTCGATGTCGCCGGCCTTCACGGCGTCCGCGAAGACCTTCGCCTTGGGCAGCGTCTCGTCGGCCTGCGTCTGCGCGTACTTGCGGTACGCGGCGACGGCCGCGTCCATCTCCGGGCTGCGCTTGGCGGCCGTGCCGCCGCCGGTGGCGGTGACCTGCTGGCGGATGCCCTCGCCCTTCATGCCGGGCTTGCAGGCGATCTCGTACGAGCCGGCCTTCACCTCGGCGGTGAGCTTCTGCTTGGTGCCGGGGCCGATGTTCTCGCGCTCGGAGACGATGCGGTCGTCGGGGAAGAGGATGTAGACCTCGGTGACCTTGGAGCCCTTGTTCTCGATGGCCAGCTCGACATGGCCGGCCGGGAACTCCTTCTTCGACACCTCGCAGGACTCGTCCGTCGCCGTGACGTTGATGCCACCGTTGCCGCCCTTGGCGTCGCTCTTGTCGGCGCAGCCCGTGACGGCGGTCAGGGCAGCAGCGGTTGCGGCGGCGGTGACGACGGACAGACGGACGGCTCGCATACGGGCTCCACAAAGGACGGGTACCGGGGGTACGGGGTGAGGCGAACCTAACTTAACCGAGGCTTACCTTGGCAATACCCGCCTGTCCAGTGATATAGCTCTCATACCCGGGCCGCGGACACGGCGCTGTCACGGCGAGGCCGAGGGGCGGCGGGCCCGGTCGATGGCCCGCGGGGCGCCGCGGGCCGGGACCTGTTGATGCTTGAATACCGGGGTGAATGAACTGGACGTACTGAGTGTCTTCTGCGGGCCCGACGGCCGGCACGGGAACACGCTCGGAGTCGTGCGCGACGGCCGCACATGCCCCGACACGGCGTCCCGGCAGGCCCTCGCCGCCCAACTCGGGTTCAGTGAGACCGTCTTCGTCGACGACCCCGAGCGCGGCGTCGTCGACATCTACACCCCCGGCCTCCGGCTTCCCTTCGCCGGGCACCCCCTCGTCGGCGCCGCCTGGCTGCTGGATCTGGAGGCGGTGAACCCTCCCGCGGGCGAGGTGTGGGCCCGGCAGGACGGGGAGTTCACCTGGATCACCGCGCGCGCCGAGTGGGCGCCGCCGCGGCGGCTGGAGCGGTACGCATCCCCGGCCGAGGTCGACGCGCTGCCCGCGCCGCCGCCGGGCGAGGGCTGGCTCTACGCCTGGGCCTGGCAGGACGAGGCCGCCGGACGCGTACGCGCCCGAGCCTTCCCGCGGCGGGACGACGGCATCGTCGAGGACGAGGCGACCGGCGCCGCCGCGCTGCTGCTCACCGCCGAGCTGGGGCGGGCCCTGAACATAACTCAGGGCCGGGGGTCGCAGATCCTGACCGCCCCCGGCCCCGACGGCACCATCGAGATCGGCGGCCGCGTACGCCTCGCTGCCCCCGTTCCCCTTCCCGTACCTGCTACGCGGTGAGCGGGAACTCTGCCCGCAGCTCCCGGAACACCGCCCCGTTGTACTCGAACGCCCGCTTGCACTCGTCGACGATCCGCTTCTTCTCCAGGTCGTCCGCGTTCACCGAGTCCAGCAGCTCGCGATAGCCACGCTTGAACGCCGCGGGGTTCGGGATCCGCTCGAATACGTAGAACCGCACCCCGTCGCCGTTGCGTGCGAAGCCCCACGTCCGCTCCGCCCTGTCGCGGATGATCTGGCCGCCGGAGAGGTCCCCGAGGTAGCGGGTGTAGTGATGCGCCACATACCCCGCGGGCCAGCTGCGCGCGCACTCGGCGATCCGCGCGGCGTACGCGGCGGTCGCGGGCAGCGGCGCGAGCCCCTCGCGCCAGTGCGCACCGCGCAGATGCGCGAGGTCGCGCTCCAGCTCGGCGGTGCGCATCAGTTCCGGCTGGATGAACGGCCCGGCCACCGGGTCGTCCTTCAACGCCCCCGCGGCCTCCTCCAGCGCCCGGTACACGAACCACAGCTGCTCGGTGTAGCGCGCGTACGCCGCCACGCCGAGCCGGCCGCCGAGCAGATCGCTCATGAAGGTCGACGTCTCCGCCTCGGTGTGCTGCTCGTGCGAGGCAACACGGATGAGCGTCGAGAAGGACGTGTCCAAGGCGGGCCTCCAGGGACCGATGGGGACGGGAAAGGAAGCGGCGACGGCACTCACGGTTGCCGCAACCGATCTTCCTGCTTAGGCTTACCTAAGTCAATGTGTTCCCGACGGCCTGTCGGTAAAAACGGTATCCCTTCTGGCGGTCAGGGCAACGTGAGAATCTCGGCCCCGCTCTCCGTCACCACCAGTGTGTGCTCGAACTGAGCGGTCCGCTTCCGGTCCTTCGTCACCACGGTCCAGCCGTCGTCCCACATGTCGTACTCATGCGTGCCGAGCGTCAGCATCGGCTCGATCGTGAACGTCATGCCGGGCTGGATGTCAGTGGTCGCGTGCGCGGCGTCGTAGTGCGGGATGATCAGCCCGGAGTGGAACGACGAGTTGATCCCGTGCCCGGTGAAGTCGCGGACCACGCCGTAGCCGAAACGCTTGGCGTACGACTCGATGACCCGGCCGATGACATTGACCTGGCGGCCGGGCTTGACGGCCTTGATGGCGCGGTTGAGGGACTCCCGGGTCCGCTCCACCAGCAGCCGCGACTCCTCGTCGACGTCGCCGCAGAGGTAGGTGGCGTTGTTGTCGCCGTGGACGCCATGGATGTACGCGGTGACGTCGAGGTTCACGATGTCGCCGTCGCGCAGGACGGTGGAGTCCGGGATTCCGTGACAGATGACCTCGTTGACCGAGGAGCAGAGGGACTTGGGGAAGCCGCGGTAGCCGAGGGTGGAGGGGTACGCGCCGTGGTCGCACATGAACTCGTGCGCGACCCGGTCGAGTTCGTCGGTGGTCACGCCGGGCGAGATGTGCTTGGCGGCCTCCGCCATCGCCTGCGCGGCGATGCGACCCGCGATGCGCATCCGCTCGACGGTGTCGGAGTCCTGGACCTCCGGCCCGGTGTACGGGGTGGGGGCGGGCTTCCCGACGTACTCGGGGCGCGGGATGTTTCCGGGGACGGAGCGGATGGGAGAGAGCTCCCCTGGGACGAGCAGCGACTGGCCAGACATGCCAGCGAGTCTAACCAGGGGCCATGGGGCAGCATGGCTCCAGAGGAAGGAGCCGACGATGGCCCTGTTCAAGAAGCGCACGGTCGGAAAGCCGGGCGAGTGGTACTACTGCCTCGAGCACAAGAAGGTCGAAGAGGGCCCGGAGTGCCCGGCGAAGAACCGCTTCGGTCCGTACGCGTCGCGTGAGGCGGCGGAACATGCGATGGAGATTGCGCGGGAGCGGAATCTCGAGTGGGAGAACGACCCCCGCTGGCACGACGGCCCCCGCCCGTCCGACGACGACCCCGCGTAACGGGTACCGGGTCCGTGCCGCGAGTGGCCTGCGGCGCTTTCCCCTACCCTCCCGTTCCCGTAACCGGGGCTCCGCCCGGACACTCCCCCCACGCCCGCCAGGGCGTAGGGGGAGGGGTGGGGAACAGGCCCGCCGCAGGCGGTCAGGCCCGCGCCGCCGTCTCCTCCCGCTGCGCACGCCTTCGCACCGCGTCCTCGTCCGTCTCCGCGTCGTACTTCAGCAGCTTCGGCAGCGCCACCGCCAGCAGCCCCACCGACGCCACGCACGCCACACCCCCGCTCCAGATCGCCGGGCGCGTGCCCGTCCAGCCCGCCATTGCGCCCGCGCGGACCTGGCCCAGCTGCGGGCCGACGCTGTACGAGAGCACCTCGATGCCCGCCAGGCGGCCGCGCAGTTCCTCCGGGATCGTCTGGTTCCAGATCGTCGACCGGCCCAGGCCGCTCAGCATGTCGCCCGCGCCCGCGAACGCCAGGCACAGCAGCACCAGCCAGACGTTCGAGAACCAGCCAGCCGCTGCGATCGCGAGGCCCCAGCCCGCCGCGCCGAAGACCACGAACAGGCCGTGCCGCCGCACCTGGGACGTCCAGCCGCTGGTCAGGCTGAGCAGTACCGAGCCGACCGAGCCCGCCGCGTACATCAGGCCCAGCGCCCACTCCGCGTCCAGGTCGTCCGCGAGGAACGGGAAGATCGTGTTCGGGAAGGCGAAGAACATCGCCGCCAGGTCGATCGCGTATGTCCCCAGGAGAACCGGACGGGACCAGGCGTAACGCGCCCCCTCCGCGATGCCCCGCAGCGACGGCTTCTCCGCGCCGTGCGCCGGCGGGGCCGAAGCCAGACGCAGGCACAGCAGCACGGACGCGACGAAGCCGGCGACCGTGATCGCGTAGGCCGGCGCATGACCCGCGTACGCCACCACCAGACCCGCCAGCGCGGGCCCCACGATCGCGCCCAGCTGCCAGCGCAGCGCGTTGAGCGCGGCCGCAGCGGTGAGCTGGTCGTGCGGGACGATGCGGGCCATCAGCGAGTCCAGCGCGGGGCGTTGCATACCGGCCAGCGCGGAGACGCCGGCCGCGACCACGTACAGCGGCCACAGCATCGGGTCCGGGAGCAGCGCGTTCACCAGCAGGATCACGGCCAGCAGGCCAAGGCCCGCCTCGGTGCCGAGGATCAGCTTGCGGCGGTCGACCGCGTCGGCCAGCGCTCCCCCGTACAGGCCGAAGACCACCAGCGGCACCAGCTCCACCGCGCCCATCACGCCGACCGCGAGCGGGGAGCCGGTGAGGTCCTTGATCTGGAGCGGCAGCGCGACCATCGCCATGGAACTGCCGAAGTAGGTGACCAGGCCCTGGATCCACAGCAGCCGGAAGTCGCGGGACGAACGCCAGGGCGACAGGTCGGGCAGGATCGCGGACAGATTGGGGGTCATGGTCACAAGGCGCCATGGTCCGTGCCTGTCGTGGCCCCGAGCAACCGGTTTTTCCGGTGTTGTACGGCGGTGCCGGCGGCGGGCGCTACCCACCGGCTCTGCGGGCGCTGTCCGACCGGCTCTACCAGCGCGCCGGGGGCGGCGACGTCAGCTGGTCCGCGAGCCGCGAGAGCCGGTCCCGGAACCTCCGCCGCCCCCGCGCCACCGGCAGGCTGTTCTCCCCGGCCGCCGCGCTGACCAGATGCTGCACCGTGTCGATGTCCACCTCGTCCGCCCGCTCCGCCACCGTCAGCGCCTCGTGCGCCAAACCGTGCACTTCCGGGTCCCCACCGTCCAGCGCCAGCACCGTCGCCCCGGCCCGCCGCGCGTCGTGCACCCGCTCGAGCAGACCCGCCTCCGGCCGCGCCGGCGCCACCACCAGCAGGGTCTCGCCCCGCCGCGCTCCCTCCAGCCTGCCGAGGCCGACCGCCAGCTGCGCGGGGTCGCCGGGCCGCACCCGGTGCCGTACGAGCGTCGGCGTCAGCTCCGGCTGCCCGGACCAGGCCGCCTCGTCCACGAGATGCGCGGCCAGATGCCACGGCTCGTACTCCTCGGTCCCCACCAGCAGCAGCCCGCCGCCCTGCGGCACGACGGACGACCGCAGCACTTCCGCGAACCGCCGGGTCGCCGCGGGCCACCCTGTGCCGGCCAGGACTTCGCGCAGCAGCGCGACGCGTACCGCATCCATGGCCCCGCATCCTGCACCACTGCCGCGCCGGGGCGGGGCGGGTAGCGAGCAGCTCACCCGTTCGGGTGCCGATACCAGGAAGTAAGGTCTGGCTCATGACTTCAACTGACAGTGCAGGCACCGCGCCGAAGGCCCCGGCCAAGGACCCCTGGGATCTCCCCGACGTGTCCGACCTGGTCGTCGGCGTCCTCGGCGGCACCGGCGACCAGGGCCGCGGGCTCGCGTACCGGCTGGCCAGGGCCGGGCAGAAGGTGATCATCGGATCCCGGGCCGCGGAGCGCGCCGAGACCGCGGCCGCCGAGCTCGGCCTCGGCATCGAGGGCGCCGACAACGCGGAGTGCGCGCGGCGCAGCGACGTGGTGATCGTGGCCGTGCCGTGGGAAGGGCACGCCAAGACCCTCGAGACGCTGCAGAAGGAGCTTGCGGGCAAGCTCGTCGTCGACTGCGTAAACCCGCTCGGCTTCGACAAAAAGGGCGCGTACGCACTCAAGCCGGAGGAGGGCAGCGCCGCCGAGCAGGCCGCCGCCCTGCTGCCCGACTCGCGGGTGACCGCCGCCTTCCACCATCTCTCCGCCGTGCTGCTGCAGGACGCCTCGATCGAGGAGATCGACACCGATGTGATGGTGCTGGGCGAGGCGCGCGCGGACACCGACATCGTGCAGGCACTGGCGGGCCGCATCCCCGGCATGCGCGGAGTCTTCGCGGGCCGGCTCCGGGGCGCCCACCAGGTCGAGTCGCTGGTCGCCAACCTGATCTCGGTGAACCGCCGCTACAAGGCGCACGCGGGTCTGCGCGTCACCGACGTGTAGCCGGTGCGGTCGCGGGAGGGGCATGGGGGACACTGGGCGGAACGTACAACACCCGACAGGAGCCGCACCCCATGCCCCGCCTCGCTCTCTACTCCTTGATCGTCTGCACCCTCGCCGTCGTCGCGGCCGTGGTCTCCTTCGCGCAGGGCAGCTGGCTCGGCATCGTCTGGGTGCTGCTCGCGGGGCTGGCCTCCAACATGACCTGGTACTACCTGCGCCGGGCGAAGACCACTACCGGCTGACGACCGCCTCGCAGCCGGGGTTCCGGTCGCTCCAGAACTGGTAGAAGTCCTGGCCGCAGTAGCTGTAGTCCGCATGCACGCCGAGCCCGCTCAGCACCGCGTCGATCACGCCGAAGAACGCGTAGTTCACCTCGGGGATGAACAGGACGCCGAAGACGGCGAGCAGCCCGAACGGTGCGTACGGCTCGACCTGGCGGCGGATCTTGTACGAGAGCCAGGGCTCGATCACGCCGTAGCCGTCAAGCCCCGGCACCGGCAGGGAGTTCAAAATCGCGGCCGTGATCTGGAGCAGCGCGAGAAACGCGAGCGCGAACCGGAAGACCATCGGCACCCCGTCCAGCGCGCCCAGCCAGAACGGCGCGGTGCACGCCACCGCGAACAGCAGATTCGTCAGGGGCCCCGCCGCCGAGATCAGGCTGTGCTTCCAGCGTCCTTGGATGCGGCCGCGCTCGATGAAGACCGCGCCGCCCGGCAGACCGATGCCGCCCAGGATCACGAACAGCACGGGCAGCACGATGCTGAGCATCGCATGGGTGTAGACGAGGGGGTTGAGCGTCAAGTACCCCTTGGTGCCGATGGAGATGTCGCCGCTGTGCAACGCGGTGCGGGCGTGCGCGTACTCGTGCAGACAGAGCGAGACGATCCACGCAGAGGTGACGAACAGGAACACCGCAATCCCCGGGCTCGCCGCGAAGTCCGTCCACACCGCCCAGCCGGTCACCGCCATCACGGCGACGATTCCGAGGAAGACCGGGCTGATCCTCCGGTCGCTGTGGCGGCTTGTGGCGGTGGTCATGGGTGCGGCTCCTGAAGACTGGGGGTCCCCCCACGCCCGCCAGGGCGTAGGGGGAGGGACGTGCGGATCGACCGTACCTGTGGCGTGGGGTTGAACGTCCCGCGGGTGCGGCGAGGTTCCTGCCGCCCGGTTCCTGCCGCCCGGTTCCTGCCGCCTGGATTCTGCCGCTTATTGCCGCGCGGGCCCGGTTGCGCACCGGTGACAATGGGCGGGTGCACTATCGGGTACTCGGCACCACTCAGGCTCTCCACGACGACGGCACGCCCGTCGCGCTCGGCGGTGCGCGGCTGCGCGCGCTGCTGGCGGTACTGGCGCTGCGGCCGGGGCGTACGGTCCCGGTCGGCGTCCTCGTCGACGAGGTGTGGGCCGGCGATCCGCCGGCGGACGCGGTGGGCGCGGTGCAGGCGCTCGTAGGCCGGCTGCGGCGGGCGCTGGGGCATGCGGCGGTTGCGTCGGTGGACGGCGGCGGATACCGGCTGTGTGCCGACGGCGACGATGTGGACCTGCACCGTTTCGACCGGCGCGCGGGGGAGGGGGCGCGGGCGCTGGAGGAGGGTGACGCGGTGAAGGCGGCGGCGCTCTTGGACGACGCGCTCGCGCTGTGGCAGGGGCCGGTGCTGGCCGATCTGCCCGACCGTACGGCCGAGGCCGCGCGCTGGGAGGCCCGCCGGCTGGACGCCCGCCGCGCGCGCCTCGCGGCGGCGCTGGCGCTCGGCCGGGCGGAGGAGGCGCTGCCGGAGCTCGCCGCGCTGTGCGAGGAGTACCCGATGGACGAGCGGCTGCAGGTGCTGCGGCTGCGGGCGCTGAGGGACGCGGGGCGTACGGCGGAGGCGCTGACCGCCTACGAGGCCGTCCGCCGCGATCTCGCTGCGCGCCTGGGCACGGACCCGGGCCCGGAACTCCGAGCGCTGCACGTGGAGTTACTTTCCCCCGCCCCGCCCCTTCCCGATTCGGGGCTCCGCCCCGAACCCCGTACGCCCTTCGGGCGCGTGTCCTCAATCGCCGGACGGGCTGAATTCTCAGCCTCGCCGGCGATTGAGGCGCGGGGTCCGGGGCGGAGCCCCGGGCACGTGCCCGGCAACCTTCGCGCACGGCTCACCTCCTTCGTCGGGCGCGACGCCGACATCCACGCCATCCACGGCGACCTCCGCCACGCCCGGCTCGTCACCCTGCTCGGGCCCGGCGGGGCCGGGAAGACCCGGTTGTCGCAGGAGGCCGCCGAGCGGGCCGTCGACGGGGCCGGGGTGCGGGAGAATCCCTGGCCCGACGGCGTCTGGCTGGTCGAACTCGCGCCGGTGGACGACCCCGAGACCGTGCCCGAGGCCGTCCTCACCGCACTCGGCGCCCGCGAGACCGTGCTGCGCGGCGCCGGCGCCGAGGAACTGCGGGCCGCCGAGCGGCACAGCGACGACCCCCTCGTACGGCTGGCCGAGCACTGCTCACGCCGTCGCATGCTGTTGCTCCTCGACAACTGCGAGCATGTCGTCGGCGCCGCCGCCACGCTCGCCGAGCGGCTGCTGGAGAGCTGCCCGGGCGTCACGGTGCTGGCGACGAGCCGTGAACCGCTGGGTGTGCCGGGCGAGTTGGTGCGCCCGGTCGACCCGCTGCCCGACCCGATGGCGCTGAAACTGCTCGCCGACCGGGGCGCCGCCGCCCGGCCCGGTTTCCGTATCGACGCCGACGAGGGCACCGCCGCCGCGTCCGCCGAGATCTGCCACCGCCTCGACGGACTGCCGCTCGCGATCGAACTCGCCGCCGCCCGCCTGCGGATGCTCACCCCGCGCCAGATCGCTGACCGTCTCGACGACCGCTTCCGTCTGCTGACCAGCGGAAGCCGTACCGTACTGCCGCGTCAGCAGACACTGCGTGCCGTCGTCGACTGGTCCTGGGACCTGCTCGACGACGCCGAACGCGCTGTCCTGCGGCGGCTGTCCGTCTTCGCGGGCGGCTGCGACCTCCCCGCCGCGGAGGAGGTCTGCGCGGACGCCGGCGCGGACCGCGGCAGCCTGGACGTCGCCGACGCGCTCGGCTCGCTGATCGACAAGTCCCTCGTCGTCGCCGCCCCCACCCCCGACGGGCAGATGCGCTACCGCCTTCTCGAAACCGTCGGCGAGTACGCGGCCGAGCGGCTCGACGAGGCTGCCGAGCGCATCGTCGTCGAGCGGCAGCACCTGCTCCACTACCGGGAGTTGGCCCGCACCACCGACCCCGTCCTGCGCGGCCCCGGCCAGCGCGCCGCCGTCGACCTGCTGCAGCTGGAGTACGAGAATCTGCGCACCGCGCTCCGCCGCGCCGTCGCCGCCCGCGACGAGCAGGAGGCGCTCCAGCTCGTTCTCTGTCTGTCCTGGTACTGGCAGATGAAGGATCTGCGCATCGAGGCCGGGCACTGGACCGCCGCCGTGGGCGATCTCGGCCCCGACCCGTTCGCGCCGCCCGCCGCGCCCGCGCCGCCGGTGTTCGAGCGCTTCACGGACGCGCCGCCGCCCATGTCGCCCGAGCTGCTGCAGGAGGCCAGGCGCGGCGCGGCGCTGATCCGGATGGTCTTCATGGACTACGAGGTCGAGGCGTGGACCTCGCCTCAGAGGCTGGAGCGGCTGCGCAGGGTCACCCAGGTCTACCGGCCCGGGCTGCCGCAGACCTGCCGGCCCCCGGGATCCCTCTGGTTCTTCGCCGTCGTGATCACCGGAGACACCGAGCAGCTGGGGGAGTTGCTGAACGAGACCGTCGACGCCTGCCGCGCGTACGGATACGAGTGGGAGCTCGCCGCATCACTCCAGGCGCGGGCCAATGTCCTCGCCAACCGCAGCGAGTGGGCCGGCGACGCGGCCGGCGACGCCGATGAGGCGCTGGAGATCTTCACCCGGCTCGGCGACGCCTGGGGCGCGGCCGAGGCCCTGTCCGCGCGCGGCGAGGCGCACGAGCGGCGCGGCGAATACCCGCTCGCCGCCGAGGACTTCACGGCCGCCATCGGGTACGCGGAGCAGATCGGGGCCCAGGCCCAGACGGCCGTGCTGCGCACCCGCCTCGCCGGCAACCTGATGGAGACGGGCGAGGGCGAGCGCGGCGAGGCGCTCATCCGCGAGGTGCTGGCCGCGGGCGCGGGCGCGGGGAACGAGTCGACAGGCTTCGCCCGGATGCTGCTCGCCCTGTGGCCGGGCCGCACCGGCCGCGGCCAGGAGGCGCGCGCCGAGATCGCGTTGCTGCTCGTGCAGTTCAAGTCCAACACCTTCGCGATCTTCGAGGGCATGGTGATCGGCTTCCTCGCCTGGCTGGACCTCCTCGATGGCCAGTACGAGCTGTCGTTGGACCGGGTGCGTACGGCCCTGGCCAAGGCGCAGGATCCGCTGACCCGGATGGTCGCGCCGCAGATGCCCTCCTTGTACCTGGTGACCGCCGCCGGGGCGCTGGCCCGGGGCCGCTCGGAGCGCGCGCCGGACGCGGCCCGGCTGCTCGGCGCCTCCGACGCCCTGCTGCCGCGCGGCCACTTCGCACCCCAGCACGAGCGGGAGAACAGAGCCGACTCCGAGGCCGCGGTGCGCGCCGTGCTCGGCGACGCCGCCTACGAGGCCGCGTACGCCGAGGGTGGCGGCCTCACCCTCGATGAGGCCGTCGCCCTGGTGTGATCGTGTGACTCTCCGTCAGGATCAGGTCTTCTTGCGGAACTTGGCGACCGCGAGCGGCGCCGTGACCGCCGTGATGACCGCGGCCCAGCCGAGCGTCATCCACACGGAGCCGGCGACCGGGCCGCCGTTGATCAGGTTCCGTGCCGCGTCCGCGAGGTTGGAGAGCGGGTTGTAGTCGGTGAAGCTCTGCAGCCAGCCGGGCATCGTGGTCGGCGGGGCGAAGATCGACGACCCGAACTGCAACGGCATCAGCACGAGCATGGCCACTCCCTGGACGGCCTGGGCCGTCTTCATGGTGAGACCGAGCAGAATGAAGATCCACATCAGCGAGGCGCCGAAGACCATTGACAGGCCGATCGCCGCGGCCAGTTCGAGGACCGAGGTGTGGATCTGCAGGCCGAGCAGGAAGCCCATGGCGAGCAGGACGGTGGTGGCGACCAGCATCCGGCCGACCTCGACCACGATCTTCGCGATGAGGACGGATGACCGGGCGATGGGCATGGACCGGAAGCGGTCCATCACGCCCTTCTTGAAGTCGTCGTTGACGCCGGTGCCGACGGCCATGGCGATGTTCATGCCCATCATCGCCATCAGGCCGGGGATCACGTAGTTCACGTACTCCTGCTGGTTGCCCTTGCCGGAGATCGCGCCGCCGAAGACGTACACGAACAGCAGCGTGAAGATGACCGGCATCAGCAGGGCGTCGAACATCGACTCCGGGTCCTGCTTGATCTGCAGGGCGTTGCGGCGCACCAGCGCGCCGATGTGCCGCACATTGGCCCGCAGACCGATCCGGCCCTCGCCGGGAAGCGCCTTGGCCGGCGCAGGGTTGATCGTTGCCGCGCTCATGCGGCGACCTCCTCAGCAGTCGCGTCGGAGATCTCCGACGACAGGGTCTTCTCACCGGTGATCGCCAGGAACACCTCGTCCAGGCTGGGCAGATGGGTGCCGATGTGCGCGATGCCGAAGCCGCGGGCGCCCAGCAGGCCGACCACCGCGGTCAGTTGCTCGTCGCTGAGGATCGGCACGTACAGCAGCCCCTCGTCCGGGACGGCCTGCGCCCCCGTGAGCCCGTCCAGGCCGGCGTCGGCGACTGCCGCTGCCATGGCGGACAGCTGCGCCGGATCGCTGGGCCGTATCTGCAGGGTGCGGCCGCCGACCTTCGCCTTGAGCTCGTCCACCCGGCCGTTGGCGATGACGCGCCCGCGGTCGATGACCGTGAGCTCGCTCGCCAGCTGCTCGGCCTCCTCCATGTACTGGGTGGTGAGCAGTACGGTCGCCCCGTCCGCGACCATCCGCCGCACCTCGTCCCAGACCTCGTTACGGGTCCGCGGGTCCAGGCCCGTCGTCGGCTCGTCCAGATAGAGCACAGCCGGGCTGCCGATCATCGAGGCGGCCAGGTCGAGCCGGCGGCGCATGCCGCCGGAGTACTGCATCGCGGGCCGCTTCGCGGCCTCGGTGAGCGAGAAGCGCTCGAGCATCGCGTCGGCGCGGCGGCGGGCGTCCTTGCGCGACAGGTCGAGCAGCCGCCCGATCATGTAGAGGTTCTCCCAGCCGGACAGCTTCTCGTCGACCGAGGCGTACTGCCCGGTGAGGCCGATGGTGCGGCGCAGCTGCCGCGGCTGCCTCACCACGTCGTAGCCGGCGACGACGGCATGGCCGGCGTCCGGGGCGACGAGGGTGGAGAGGCAGCGTACGAGTGTGGTCTTGCCGGCGCCGTTGGGGCCGAGGACACCGAGGACCGTGCCCTCGCGCACGTCGAGGTCCACCCCGTCCAGCGCCTTCGTCTCGCCGTAGTGCTTTACGAGGCCTCGTACCTCGACGGCGTTCTTGTCGATTCGCGTCATGCCGTACACGGTTCCAGCCGCCACCGACAGACTGCCGACAGACCGCCGACAGCCCGGTGGCAGCGGCACCGACAACGGAGGAGGGGCAGGTCAGGCCCCGTTGAAGGTCAGTACTACACGGGCTTGGCGTAGTCCCCGAAGCCGGCCCAGTCGATCACGACGCACGGCGCGTCCCCGATCACCCATGCGTCATGGCCGGGCGCGACGGAGATGAAGTCGCCGGGTCCCGTGTCCACGGATTCGCCGTCGTTCATGACGATCTTCAACCGCCCGCTGATGACGTATCCGACGTGAGCGGCCTCACAACTCTCGGTGCCCGCAATGGGCTTGACGTGCTTGGACCACTGCCAGCCCGGCTCGAACACGGCCTTGCCGACCGCGCCATGGTCGGTGTTGAGAAGGGCGAGCTTCCCCTTGCCGTCCTGGAAGGGGCGGATCTCATCGGCCGAGTCGAAGTCCCTGGAAACGATTCCGGTCATGGTCATCCGCCTCCCGGCGGAGAGAGCGGCCCCGAGTTCAGTTCCAGGCTACGCCGCGGCTCCCCCGGGGGCGGTACCCCGCACGCCGACAGCCCGCCGATGGGGGATGTCGGCGGGCTGTCGTCTGTGCCGGGGTGGCAGCTGGGTGGTGCTCAGTGGAACTGGGTGGTGCTCAGTGGAAGGTGTGCTCCTCCTGCGGGAACGCACCGCCGACGACGTCGTCGGCGAAGGCCTTCGCGGCGTCGCCGAGCGTCTGGCGCAGGTTGGCGTACTGCTTGGTGAAGCGCGGCACCTTGCCGCCCGTCAGGCCCACCATGTCGGTCCAGACGAGGACCTGGGCGTCCGTGTCGGGGCCCGCGCCGATACCGATGGTCGGGATGTGCAGGCTGCGGGTGATCTCGGCGGCGACCTCGGCCGGGACGAGCTCCAGGACGACGGCGAACGCGCCCGCGTCCTGCGCCGCCTTGGCGTCGCGGACCAGCCGGTGGGCGGCTTCGTCGCCGCGGCCCTGGACGCGGTAGCCCATGGTGTTGACGGACTGCGGGGTCAGGCCGAGGTGCGACATGACCGGGATGCCTGCCTGGACGAGCAGTTCGGTCTGTCCGAGCGAGCGCTCGCCGCCCTCCAGCTTGACCGCGCCGACGCCCGCGTCCTTGACCAGCCGGGTGGCGTTGCGCAGGGCCTGGACGGGGCCTTCCTGGTACGAGCCGAAGGGGAGGTCGCCGACGATGAGGGCCCGCCTGGTGCCCCGTACGACGGCGGCGGACAGCAGCGTCATCTCGTCCATCGTGACCGGCACGGTGGTCTCGTAGCCGAGATGGACGTTGCCCATGGAGTCGCCGACGAGCATGACCGGGATGCCGGCCTCGTCGAAGACGGACGCGGTCATCGCGTCGTATGCGGTGAGCATCGGCCACTTCTCGCCGCGCTCCTTGGCGGCGGCGATGTCCTGGACGGTGATACGGCGAGTGCCCTTGCCGCCGTACAGCGTCTTGCTGCTGTCGGTGGGCTTCTGGGCAGCCTGAAGCGTCATGGCTAACGGCTCCTTCGTCATCTCGAGGCACCCTCACGGCGTCCCCGGATCACCCCCATGGTGGCACCTTGTGCCGCTCCGGCGGAAGAGGACCCGTACGTTCGGTAAAGTGTTCCTATACGAGACGGTCTCGTATCGAAATTAGCCCAGGCAGGGGATCATGTCGACTCCGTCCGGCCCGGCTGCCCCACCTCGCATACCCGAGGCCGTCCACCGGCGGCGCTGGGCGATCCTCGCCGTCCTGATGTTCAGCCTGCTCATCGTCGTGCTGGACAACTCGATCCTGAATGTCGCGGTCAAGACGATCGCCGGCCCCGAGCCCACGGGCATCGGCGCGACCCAGAGCGAGCTGGAGTGGGCGATCAACTCCTACACGCTCGTCTTCGCGGGGCTGCTGTTCACCGCGGGCCTGTTCGGCGACCGCATCGGCCGCAAGAAGGTGCTGTTCTTCGGCATCGCCGTCTTCGGCGCGGGCTCGGCCCTCGCGGCGTTCTCCGGCTCGCCCGGCGAGCTGATCGCGTACCGCGCGGTGATGGGCTTCGGCGGGGCCTTCGTGATGCCGGCCACCCTCGCCGTACTGATGGACGTGTTCGAGCGCGAGGAGCAGCCCAGGGCCATCGGCATCTGGGCGGGCAGCGTCGGCGTCGGTATGGCCATCGGTCCGATCACCGGCGGGCTGCTCATCGAGCACTTCTGGTGGGGCTCGATCTTTCTGGTCAACGTGCCGGTCGTGGTCGTCGCGCTGATCGCGATGGCGCTGCTCCTGCCGGACTCCAGGGACCCGGACCCGGGGCGTATGGACCCGCTCGGCGTAGTGCTGTCCGTCATCGGGCTGATTCTGCTGGTGTACGGAATCATTCGCGGCGGCGAACTGGCGGACTTCTCGGCGCCGTCCGTGCTGCTGCCGATGCTGGGCGGTCTGGTGGTACTTGTCTGCTTCGTACTCCACGAGAGGCGCAGCGACCATCCGGCCATCGACATCACGTACTTCAAAAGGCCCGCCTTCGCGGCGGCGGTCGCCGCGATCGCGCTGGTCTTCTTCGCGCTGACGGGTGTGACCTTCTTCTCCGCGTTCTATCTGCAGAGCGTGCGCGGCTACGGCGCGCTGGAGGCGGGCCTGCTCATCCTGCCGCTGGCCGTGGCGCAGATGGTCGTCTCGCTGCGCGCGCGGCTGATCGTCGACCGGTTCGGGGCGCGGACGGTGTGCACGGTCGGCATGCTGCTGGTCGCCATGGTGCTGGGGGCTTTCGTGATGTTCGATGCCTCGACCCCGCTGTGGGTGATCGAAATGGTCCTCTTCGTGCAGGGCACGGCCATGGCGCTCATTACGCCGCCGGTGACGGTCTCGGTGATGCAGTCGCTGCCCCGCGAGAAGGCGGGGTCCGGCTCGGCGGTCAGCAACACCTTCCGCCAGGTCGGTGGGGCACTGGGTGTCGCGGTGCTCGGTTCGCTGCTGTCCACGCAGTACCGGGGTGCGATCGAGGGGCACCTCTCAGCGGTCCCGAGCGGCGCCCGGCAGGCCGCCGGTGAATCGATCGAGGCTACGCTCGCGGCCGCGGAGAGACTCGGCCCGGCGGGCAAGGCGCTGATCGCCCCGGCGAACGAGGCGTTCCTGCACGCGATGCATCTGACGGCGCTGGCCTCGGCGGGTGTGGCGCTGATCGGCGCGCTGGTGGTGTTCTTCTTCATGCCGGACGGCCGGAGCAAGGAGCCCGCGCCGGGCCCCGAGCCGGAACGGCAGAGCACCGAAGGCCGCCCGGGGCCGGCACTGTCCGGTGGCCCGCGGTCCGTCAGCGAGAATTGCCGGCGATGACAAGGGCGAGAGGCGGACCGGACGTGCCCGTGAGGGACCACCAGGACAACCGCGGCCAGGGCGGCGAGCCCGCCACGCGGCGCGGCACCCCAACCGGGGGGCGGCGTGGGCGCCCCCGGAGTGAGGCCGTCGAGCGGGCCATCGTCGGGGCCGTTGTGCGGTTTCTTGAAGACGGTGTGCCGTTCTCCGAGCTCTCCATCGAGCGCATCGCCCGCACCGCCGGTGTCGGCAAGGCCACCATCTACCGGCGCTGGGACGGCAAAGAGGCCCTCTTCGTCGATGTCGTCCGCTCCATGGAGCCCGCGGACCCGCCGCTGCCCGGTACCTCCGTACGTGACGATCTCGTCGCGATGGTCGAGATGCTCCGGCAGCGCGGCCTCGCCAAACGCTCCTCCACCCTCCTGCACAACGTCTTCGCCCAGGTGCAGAGCTATCCCCAGCTGTGGAACATGTACCACCACACCTCCATCGCCCCCCGCCGTGAGCGGATGGACGAAGTGCTGCGCCGAGGCATCGCGAACGGCGAGATCCGCGCCGACATCGACTTCGACCTGCTCGGCGACCTCTTCGTCGGCCCGATGCTCGTACGGACCGTGCTGCGCCCCGGGGGCACGCCCGAAGAGGGCAGCGCGGAACGGATCGTCGACGCCGTGCTGGAGGGCGTACGCCCTCCAGCAGGTCCATCCCGCTGACGTCCCGCTGACTCCCGGCGAGTGGCCGTCCGAAGTGTGCGGGTTCTGTCACAGCGTCCCCACCTGACCCGGTACGAGGAACCCTGTGCACCGCCCTGTCGTCATCGAGGCAGAACGGCCGTCCGGCGACGGCGAGGAAACACCTTCCCATCGCCTAGTGTCGACGGCGAGGCGTGACGGCAAGGCAGTGAGGACAGCTCCATGGCGCAGGCGTACAAGACGGAGACCGCCAACGGCAGCCCCGAGGCCGGGCGCACCGGAGCACGGGTCCGGAGCCTGCTCCAGCGCTGGCGCGGGGACCGCGGCATCTGGCGGCGCGGCGTCGCCCTCGCCTGCTTCGCCGTCCTCATCGCCCTGTTGATGATCCTGCACGCGCAGATCCCCAACCGGATCGGCAACTTGGGCAGCCTCACCGAGACGTTCCTGCCGTGGCTCGGCGTGTTCATCCCGGTGATCCTCGTCGTCGCCGTGCTGCGGCGCTCGGCCACCGCACTGATCGCCCTGCTGCTCCCGGCCATCGTCTGGCTCAACCTCTTCGGCGGGCTGTTGTTCAACGACAAGACGGGCGTGGG
This sequence comes from Streptomyces sp. NPDC000880, assembly GCF_053599675.1. Lineage (NCBI taxonomy): Bacteria > Bacillati > Actinomycetota > Actinomycetes > Kitasatosporales > Streptomycetaceae > Streptomyces > Streptomyces sp. NPDC000880. Next base: position 18,248 of record NZ_JBSFMS010000063.1, read on the forward strand.
CGGCAATCTGACCGTCGCAACGCACAACGTCAACGCCGGCAACCCCGACCCGGCGGGCACCGCCAAGCAGGTCGCCGCCTCGGGCGCGGACGTGGTCGCGCTGCAGGAGCTGCCGGCCGGTCAGGTCTCCACCTACGAACAGGCGCTGGCCGGGACGTACAAGTACCACTCGGTGGAGGGCACGGTCGGGCTCTGGAGCAAGTACCCGATGACCGACACCGCGCCGGTGGACATCAAGTTGGGCTGGACGCGCGCCATGCGCTCCACCGTGCAGACACCGAAGGGTGCGGTCGCGTTCTACGTCGCGCACATGCCGTCCGTACGCGTCAAGCTCAACGCCGGCTTCACCGCCAACCAGCGCGACAACAGCGCCGACGCGCTGGGCGAGGCCATCGCCCACGAGCAGGTCGGCAAGGTCGTGCTGCTCGGCGACCTCAACGGCACGATGAACGACCGCTCCCTGAACGCGGTCACCTCCCAGATGCGCTCCACGCAGGGCGCGGCGGGCGACGGCTTCGGCTTCAGCTGGCCCGCGTCGTTCCCGATGGCGCGCATCGACCAGATCATGGTGAAGGGCGTCGAGCCGGTCTCCTCCTGGACGTTGCCGCAGACGGACAGCGACCACCTCCCGATCGCCGCGCGCATCGCGATGTGACCTGGCCCCACCCGCCCCTTCCCGTGGCTGAGGGCGGAGCCCCCAGCTATGTGACGGCAACCACGTGTTCATCCGTGGGAACAATCCGCGTGCGAGCATTTGTTTCGAAGGAGAACTAACCTCGGAAAGGCACCTCCATGCCCCTCGCGCTGCTCGCGCTCGCCGTATCCGCCTTCGGTATCGGCACCACCGAGTTCGTGATGATGGGCTTGCTGCCCAATGTCGCTGACGATCTGAACACCTCCGTCCCCACGGCCGGCAACCTCGTATCGGCGTACGCGATCGGCGTCGTCATCGGAGCCCCGCTGCTGACCGCCGTCGGCTCCCGCATCCCGCGCAAGCGGATGCTCCTGCTGCTGATGGCGCTGTTCACGGTCGGCAACCTGGCATCCGCCCTCGCCCCCGGCTTCGGCTGGCTGATCGCGGGCCGCGTGCTCGCCGGGCTGCCGCACGGCGCCTTCTTCGGCGTCGGCGCGGTCGTCGCGGCGCGGCTGGTCGCGGACGGGCGGCAGGCGCGCGCGGTGGCCACGATGTTCCTCGGCCTCACGGTCGCCAACATCGTCGGCGTACCGGCCGCCACGCTCCTCGGCCAGCACCTCGGCTGGCGCGCCACCTTCCTCGTCGTCACGGTGATCGGCCTGGTCGCGCTGGCCGCGCTCGCGCGGCTCATTCCGTACGTACCCGTCGACGCGCACCAGAGCGTGGGCCGCGAGCTGCGCGCACTCGGCAACCGGCAGGTGCTCCTCGGCCTGCTCACCGCGGTCTTCGGCTTCGGCGGCGTCTTCGCGGTGTACTCCTACCTCGCCTCCATGACGACCGAAGTGATGGGCTTCGGCGAATCCTCCGTGACCCTGGTCCTCGCCCTGTTCGGCATCGGCATGACGCTCGGCGCGCTGGCCGCCGGCCCGCTGACCGACCGGGCGCTGCGCCCCACGCTGTACGGGTCGCTGGCCGCGCTCGCGCTGGTGCTGGTGGCCTTCCGGTTCACCGTGCACATCCAGTGGGCGGCCCTGGTGACGGTCGTGGTGCTCGGCGCGGTCGGCTTCATCACCACCACACCGCTCCAGATGCTGGTCATGAAGAAGGCGCAGGACGCCCCGACGCTGGCCTCCGCTTCCAACCACTCGGCCTTCAACCTCGCGAACGCGGGCGGCGCCTGGCTCGGCGGCGTGGCCATCGCGGCCGGCTGGGGCTGGACCTCCCCGGCTCTGGTCGGCGCGGTCCTCGCGGTGGTGGGCCTGGCGATCGCGGTGACGGCAGGCCTGCTCGACCGTACGCAAACGGGGGCCTCCCGCGTCGTTGCCGCAGGAAGCCCCCGTCCGGAGCGTCAGGTCAGCTCGTCGTCTCCCGCCAGCGGTTCGTGATCGGCAGCCGCCGGTCCTTGCCGAAGCCCTTCGCCGAGATCTTGGTGCCCGGCGGGTACTGGCGCCGCTTGTACTCCGCCGTGTCCACCATCCGCAGCGTCTTCGCCACCAGTTCCTCGTCGAAGCCGGCCGCGACGATCGCGTCCTTGCCCCGGTCCCGGTCGACGTACAGCTCCAGGATCTGGTCCAGTACGTCGTAGTCCGGCAGCGAGTCGGTGTCGACCTGGCCGGGGCGAAGCTCCGCGCTCGGTGGCTTGGTGATGGACGCCTCCGGGATCGGCGGGGTCTGGCCGCGCTCCTCGGCGGCGCGGTTGCGCCACTTCGCAAGCCTGAAGACCGTCGTCTTGTAGACGTCCTTGATCGGCCCGTACGCGCCGACGGAGTCGCCGTACAGCGTCGAATAGCCCACCGCCAGCTCGGACTTGTTGCCCGGCGCGAGCACGATGTGGCCCTCCTGGTTGGAGAGCGCCATCAGCGTGGTGCCGCGCAGCCGCGACTGGAGGTTCTCCTCGGCGAGACCGGTCAGGCTGAGCGAGCTCATGAACGCGTCGAACATCGGCTCGATCGGCACAGTACGGAAGTTGAGCCCGGTACGGCGGGCCAGCTCGGCCGCGTCGCCCTTGGAGTGGTCGGACGAGTACTTCGACGGCATGGAGACGCCGTACACGTTCCGCGCGCCCAGCGCGTCGCAGGCGATCGCGGCGACGAGCGCGGAGTCGATGCCGCCGGACAGCCCGATCAGCACCGAACGGAAGCCGTTCTTGGCGGCGTACGCGCGCAGGCCCACGACCAGCGCGGAGTAGACCTCTTCGTCGTCGTCGAGCCGGTCGGCATATCCGCCGGACAGCTCGGCCTCGTACGCGGGCAGCGGCTCCTCGGAGATGACCACGCGCTCGATGCGCAGCCCGTCGTCGACCACGCCGGTCGGCGGCTCGGCCGAGGCCGCGGGCAGCTCCAGGTCGAGCACGACGCTGCCCTCCGCGAACTGCGGGGCGCGCGCGACGACTTCGCCGTCGGCACCGACGACGATCGAGTCGCCGTCGAAGACCAGCTCGTCCTGTCCGCCGATCATGGCGAGGTACGCGGTGGTGCAGCCGGCCTCCTGGGCGCGCTTGCGCACCAGCTCCAGGCGGGTGTCGTCCTTCTCGCGCTCGTACGGCGAGGCGTTGATGGAGATCAGCAGCCCGGCCCCGGCGGACCGGGTGGCCGGGACGCGGCCGCCGTCCTGCCAGAGGTCCTCGCAGATCGCCAGCGCTACGTCGACGCCGTGCACACGGATCACCGGCATGGTGTCACCCGGCACGAAGTAGCGGAACTCGTCGAAGACGCCGTAGTTGGGCAGATGGTGCTTGGCGAAGCTCAGCACCACCTCGCCACGGTGCAGCACGGCGGCGGCGTTTTGCGGCGCGCCGGCGGGCTGCCCGTAGCGGGGCTGGGCCCGCTCGGAGCGGTCGAGGTAGCCGACGATGACCGGCAGCGAGCCGAACCCTTCGTCGTCCAGCCGCACGGCGAGCGCCCGCAGGGCGGCCCGGGACGCCTCCACGAAGGACGACCGCAGGGCCAGGTCCTCCACGGGGTAGCCGGTCAGCACCATCTCGGGGAAGGCGACGAGATGCGCCCCCTGCTCGGCGGAGTGCCGGGTCCAGTGCACGACCGCCTCGGCGTTGCCGGAGAGATCGCCGACAGTCGAGTCGATCTGATTCAGAGCGAGGCGTAGTTGAGGCACGTGGCCCAGTGTAATCGTCTGTCTGACGCGATGTCCCGTCGTGTGGTGAGTGCCACCCCCATGCCCGTAGCGAAGCTGCCCGGGGCGCCGAGCCCCGGTGAGCCCGGTCCCTCGGGGCGGGGTGCTGGGGGAGGGCCCTGCCCCAGCGCCTCCAGCCACTACTCGCGGTAGGCGACGGTGGTCATCATCCCGGACTCCGAGTGGTAGACGTTGTGGCAGTGCAGCATCCACAGGCCCGGATTGTCCGCGTCGAAGTCCACGGTCACTTTGCGGTGCGGCAGGACCGCCGCCGTGTCCTTGCGGGCGCCGGCCCCGTTGATGCCCGCCAGGGCGAACGTGTGGCCGTGCAGATGGATGGGATGCCACATCTCCGTGGCGTTGATGAACACCATGCGGACCCGCTCGCCCTCGCGGACCGCATAGAGATGGTCCGGGGAGTAGGGCTTCTCGTCGAAGGCCCAGTCGTACCGCTCCATGCCGCCGGTCAGCTTGATCCTCATGGTGCGGTCCGGCCTGCGCCGGGAGAGGGCCACGGACTCGTCGGGTTCGAGGCCGGCGGCCGACTTCAGCACTTCCCGGTCCAGCTCCGCCGGACGCACGGACGGTTCAGGGAGCGCCCCCTTGCCGGTGCGCAGGACGGCCATCGACGAGGCCTTCTTGCCCTCGGCGAGCGCGGTGAGCGGAAAGACCCCGTCCCCGGCGGTGACCAGCACGTCGTACCGCTCGCCCATGCCCACGAGCAGGGCATCGGTCCTGGTGGGGCGGACGGGGAAGCCGTCGGTGTGAGTGACCGTCAGCTCGTGGTCGCCGAGCGCCACCCGGAAGGCCGTCTCACCGCCGGCGTTGATGATGCGCAGCCGGATGCGGTCTCCGGGCTTGGCGGTGAACTGTGAAGGGTCGTCCGGCGTACGCCCGTTGATCAGGTAGTACGGGTAGTCGACATCGCCCGCCTCACCGCCGAGCAGGTTGCTGTTGGTGCCCCTCAGCAGCCGGGGCGGGCCGGACGGGCGGGACTCCGGCGACGGCGATCCCTTTGCCTTTGCCGTTGCCGTGGACGGTGTGCCACTCCCGTGGCCGTTGTGCCCGGTGCCGTCCATGCCTTTGCGGAGCTCGGCGAGCACCGAGTCCGGTGTGGAGCCGTCGACCCCGTCCACCCAGTCGTCCAGGAGGACGACCCACTCCTTGTCGTACGACAGCGGCTCCCTCGGGTCCTCCACGATCAGCGGGGCGTACATACCGCGGTCCAACTGCACACCCGAGTGCGGATGGAACCAGTACGTGCCGGGGTGGGCGACCACGAAGCGGTACGTGAACTCCGCGCCCGGGCGGATCGGCGGCTGCGTCACACCCGGCACCCCGTCCATGTCGTTGCGCATGGAGATGCCGTGACAGTGCAGCGAGGTCTCCTGCGGCAGGTTGTTGGCGATGGTGAGCGCGAGAGTGTCACCCGCCGTGACCCGTACCTCCTGGCCCGGCAGCCGGTCCCCGTACGCCCACGACTTGACCGTCCGGCCGCCGCCGAGCTCGAGTGGCGTCGCCGTGGCGGTGACCCGTACCTCCCGTACGGGGCCCGAGCCACGGCCGGCCTCGGCCGCCGCGACATCCTCGCCGTCGGGGGAGACAAAGCCCTCCGGGGCCTCCACGTTGCCGCCGTGGTCGGTGCCGTTGCGGCCGTGGCCGCCGCCGTGGCCGCCGTCGCCGGCTCCGGGGGATGAACAGGCGGCCAGAACTCCCATACCGGCCGCGGCGATCGATGCTCCGAGCACGGAGCGGCGCGTTGTGTGTGTACGCATGACTGAGTGCCCCTCGTGCGGGTGTCGAAGAGTGAGCGGAGGAGCGCGTGAACCGTTTGCGATCGGACGCAAGCGGCTGACGCGCTCCTATATCCGCAGCACCGACACCGTCGCGAGAGCCCGGTCGAGGTCTTGGCCCGAACCGTGGCCCGACGTGTGCCCCTCCGAATGCATCGTGGCGATGCCCAACAGCAGCGCCACGAACAGCAGCAGCTGTCCGTACCGCGCACGCCGGGTGATCACCATGGGGCGCAGCTTACCCCCGCCCGGTATACGTTGACATGCGGACACCGCCGCCACCGTCACTGGAGGCTGGGCAGCGGTCCCAGATCCTGTTCGTGGCAGGCTGGCCGGCGGTGCCCGCGCTGTCCCTGGCGCGGGAAGGAAGGGGCGGCGGGCAGTGACGTTCGTACGGGTGGGCGGCGTACCGCACCATGTGGTCGTCGAGGGCAGCGGGCCGGTCTGCGTACTGAGCGCCGGGCTCGCGATGAGCTGGTTCGACTGGGACCCCGTCGTGCCGCTGCTCGCTCCGCACCGCACCGTCGTCCGCTTCGACCGCCCTGGCCACGGGCTGAGCGCCCCGGCCGCCGTGCCGCCGTCCGCCGCCGGAGAGGGCCACCGCATCGCGGGCGTACTCGACGCGCTCGGCCTGGACGGGCCCGCCGCCGTCGTCGGGCACTCGATCGCCGGGTTCCACGTGGAGGCCTTCGCTCGCCTGCACCCCGCCCGTACCGCGGCTGTCGTGCTCGTCGACTCCAGCGTCGAGGAGCACGCGCGCGTGCCCGCCGCGCCCGCGGTCCGTACGGCGGTGGCACGCGGTGTGGGCGCCGCCCTGTCCCGCGTGGGCGCGCCCGCCGCCCTCGGGCCGCTCACCCGTCGCGCCGTGGTCCGCCTTTCGCGCACCGGGGGCGGCGACCCGGCCCCCGCCGCCCTCGTACGCCGCTGCTACGCCACGTCCCGGGTGCTGCAGGGCGCGCTTCTGGAGAACACCCACTACCACGCGGTCGCCGCCGAACTCCTCGCCCTGCGCGAGCGCCACGCCCTGCCGGACGCCCCGTTCGCGGTGCTCGCCGCGGCAGCCGGCGGGGAACGCTGGATCGAGCGGCAGCGCGCACTGGCCCGGCAGCTCGGGGCCCGCTTCGAGGCGGTCGCACCGGCGGGTCATCTGATGATGCTGGACCGCCCGGACGCCGTGGCCCGGGCGATTCTCGGCCTACCCGGGGCCGGCGGTGACGGGCAAGCCGTACGAGAGGTCCGGCCAGGCTCCGGTACGCCTCAGCCGTGGGCGTAGACACGCCCGACCCACGCGGCGATCTGCTCGCCGTTCAGATGCTGGGCCAGATCGGCCTCGCTGATCATGCCGACCAGCTGCTTGTTCTCGATCACGGGGAGCCGGCGGATCTGGTGGTCCTGCATCTCCTGCAGCACCGCGTCCGTGTCCGCGTCGGCTTCGATCCAGCGCGGTGTGCCCTTGGCCATGTCGCCCGCGGTGACCTGTGCGGGGTCGTGTCCCATGGCCACACAGCCGACCACGATGTCGCGGTCGGTGAGTATCCCGCAGAGTCGATCGTCGGCGTCGGCTATGGGCAGCGCGCCCACATTCAGCTGGCGCATCAGCTGCGCCGCACGGTCGAGGGTCTGGTGCGCGGGGATCCACTGAGCCCCGGGGTGCATGATGTCTTTGGCGGTGGTCACGGGTCCTACCTCCTGCGTCCGGTATGCCCCCCAGCGCACCCATTGTCGTTGGGCCGTTCGGAGTACGCCACCGCTGAGCGCGAAAGACAACGCGAACCGCTGCGAGGCGAGGACCTGGAAGGAGCCATGGGCATGGCGCTGCTGACCCTCCGGATCACCGGCCGCGAGCTGCCCGGCAGCGCGTGCGGCGAATACCGCCACATCCACGTCGGTGCGCAGCGCGGCAAGGAGCCCGACCAGCTGGTGCCGGCCGACGCGGCCGAGGCGGTCTTCGAGATCCCCGTCGAGACGGTCACCGCGTCCGACGGCACGACCGACTATCTGACCTGGGCCGAGCTGCCGCCGGGCGGTGAGTTCGCGACGTTCCGCCGGGCCAAGCTTTTCCTCGCCGACCTGCCCGACGATGCCCTGTCCGGCGGCGCGGTCGAGACCGGCTCGGGCTGACGGACGGGCAGGGCATGCCGCTCTGCGCGGCCGTCCGTCCGCCCCGGATCAGCTGGCGGCCGGCCGGGGCGGACGCCTGATACGAGATCAGGCGAGGCCTCAGGAGGGGGCGTCAGCGCCCCGCTTGCGCAGCAGGTCGACCATCAGATCGACCTCCGAGCGCTGTGCGTCGACCATCCCCTGGGCGAGACTTTGCTCCGTATCGACGGTGCAGAGCTTCACACAGCTCTCGGCCATGGTGATCCCGCCGTTGTGGTGGCTGATCATCAGCTGGAGATACTCGATCTCGGCCTGCTTGCCACTGGCCTTGCCGAGCCGCTTCAGATCCGTCTTGGTCGCCATGCCCGGCATCAGCGAGCCGTCCTCGGCCTGATGCCCGGCGCTGTGTCCGGAGTGCGCGCTGTGCTCGTCCTGCTGCATCCAGGCCATCGGCTCGCTGTCCGCGGAGACCTTGGGCAGACCCCACAGATCAAGCCAGCCCAGCATCATGCCGCGCTGGTTGGCCTGGGTGTTGGCGATGTCGTACGCGAGCCGGCGCACCTCGTCGTCCTGCGTACGGTCCCGCACGATGAAGGACATCTCCACCGCCTGCTGATGGTGGACCGCCATGTCGCGCGCGAAGCCCGCGTCCGCCGAAGTTACCGTTGGCGTAGGGGACTTGGCGTCTTCGCCGCCGCCCGCGGAGGCCACCGTGGCGGCCCCCGCGAAGAGCAGAGCGAGCACGACCGCCGTGATCGCCGCCCAGTGCGTACGGGTCGGACGGGTCACTGAGCGCCCAACCCGCCCGTGCACGCCGCACCCGGCTCCGGCGTCTGCGGGCCCTGCACGTACTTGCTGAAGAACTGGCTCACGCGCGGGTCGTCCGCGCTGTCGACGGTGACCTGCTTGCCCCAGGCGCTCAGCATGATCGCGCCGGCCTGGTCCTTGACCGGGCTCATCAGCGAGTACGGCGTCTTCTTCACCGTGTCGCTCAGCTTGGTCACATCTGCGGCCGGAGCCTTGTCGTTGTACGTCACCCAGACCGCGCCGTGCTCCAGCGAGTGCACGGCGTTCACGTCGGCGATCGGCTCCTTGTAGACGTCGCCGTTGCAGTTCATCCACGCCGCGTCGTGGTCGCCGCCGACCGGCGGCTTCATCGGGTAGCTGACCGCCGTGGTGACGTGGTTGCGGGCGAGCTTCTTCGCGTCCCAGGTCTTCTCACCGGTGACGGGAGCTTTGGCCTCGGCGACCTTCTGCTCCTTCTCGGCCGACTCCTTGTTGAGTACGAAGACGCCGAAGCCGACGAGACCGGCCACGACGACACCGCTTACGGCGATCGTGATGATGCGGCTGCGGCGCTCGCGGGCCTGTTCGGCGCGGCGCATCTGCTCTATTCGGGCCCGGCGGTCGTTGTTGCGTGAAGCCATGGTGGTGTCGTCCTTCGTGAAGTCCGCGGTGATCAAGGGGCTGAGGGGGAGGCGGGGCCTGCTATGTCCGCAGCACTTGAAGAACGTGAAGGCCCGGGGTGCGCGACAGCGCTTCCGAGCGGGGCAGCCGGGAGGCGGGCTGCGGGGGGCCGAGGTGAGGGGGCTGCGCCCCCGTATCGAGCGGGGCGTCCAGCGGCGGCGCGGTGAGTACGGCGGGCTTGACCAGCGGCAGCAGCCCGCAGGCGCCCCTGTCGTACGGGCAGGTGTGCGCGGTCTCGACGTCCGACGGGGATATCGCGGAGGTCGCGCGTATGTGGTCCGGGCCGGACGGGCTCGCGGCCGGGCTCAGACAGATGAAGAGCGCGCCGAGGAGCGTCGCCACGGCACTGAGCAGGGCCATGGGACGCCCGGTGCGCGCGATGTGGTTGAGCCGCGAACCCCTCATTGCCGCAAATCGTAGTGTGCGGGCGCGCCCGGCACCTCATACGGGGGCCGATAATCGCGGGAAAGTGGCCGCGAGTAGGAGGTCGGGGAACCTCAGGGTCGTCTCCGGGCACGCCCTGACCCACAATGGGCTCAGCCGGTACAGCGGCCATGGCACGAGGCACGCAACGCGCCTGAAACTCGTGGGTGGCATGCTCGTACGGGGCAGGCGGCTTGACCAGCAAGGATGGGTGGAAATGGATAAGCAGCAGGAGTTTGTGCTCCGTACGCTCGAGGAGCGCGACATCCGCTTCGTGCGCCTGTGGTTCAGCGATGTGCTCGGCTTCCTGAAGTCGGTCGCGGTGGCTCCCGCTGAGCTGGAGCAGGCGTTCGACGAAGGGATCGGCTTCGACGGCTCCGCGATCGAGGGCTTCGCGCGGGTCTACGAATCCGACATGATCGCCAAGCCGGATCCGAGTACGTTCCAGATCCTGCCGTGGCGCGCCGAGGCCCCGGGCACGGCGCGGATGTTCTGCGACATCCTGATGCCCGACGGGTCGCCGTCCTTCGCGGACCCGCGTTACGTACTGAAGCGGATCCTCGCCAAGACCTCGGACCTGGGCTTCACCTTCTACACCCACCCGGAGATCGAGTTCTTCCTGCTGAAGGACAAGCCGCTGGACGGGACCAGGCCGGTACCCGCGGACAACTCCGGCTACTTCGACCACACCCCGCAGAACGTCGGCATGGACTTCCGCCGGCAGGCGATCACCATGCTCGAGTCGATGGGGATCTCGGTGGAGTTCAGCCACCACGAGGGCGCGCCGGGCCAGCAGGAGATCGATCTGCGGTACGCGGACGCGCTCTCCACGGCCGACAACATCATGACGTTCCGCCTGGTGATGAAGCAGGTCGCGCTGGAGCAGGGCGTCCAGGCGACGTTCATGCCGAAGCCGTTCAGCGAGCACCCCGGCTCCGGGATGCACACCCACCTCTCCCTCTTCGAGGGCGACCGCAACGCCTTCTACGAGTCGGGCGCGGAGTACCAGCTCTCCAAGGTCGGCCGCTCCTTCATCGCGGGCCTGCTCAAGCACGCCGCGGAGATCTCGGCCGTGACGAACCAGTGGGTCAACTCCTACAAGCGCATCTGGGGCGGCTCCGCCCGCAGCGCGGGCGCGGGCGGCGAGGCCCCTTCGTACATCTGCTGGGGCCACAACAACCGCTCGGCACTGATCCGCGTCCCGATGTACAAGCCGGGCAAGACGGGCTCTGCCCGGGTCGAGGTCCGCTCCATCGACTCCGGCGCCAACCCGTATCTGACCTACGCGGTGCTGCTGGCGGCGGGCCTCAAGGGCATCGAGGGGGGCTACGAACTCCCGGCCGGCGCGGACGACGACGTGTGGGCGCTCTCGGACGCCGAGCGCCGGGCGATGGGGATCGAGCCGCTGCCGCAGAACCTCGGCGAGGCGATCGCGCTGATGGAGCGCAGCGAGCTGGTGGCCGAGACGCTGGGCGAGCACGTCTTTGACTTCTTCCTGCGCAACAAGAAGCAGGAGTGGGAGGAGTACCGGTCGGAGGTTACGGCGTTCGAGCTCCGCAAGAACCTGCCGGTGCTGTAAGCACAGGTCAGAGCGGTTTCTCGTCCTGAGAACGATCCGGGCCGGTGGCATGCTGCCACCGGCCCGGAGTCGTCTCATTCGCCCTGGGCCGTCTGTGGGCCGTCCGGCGCAGTGCAGGGGTGCTTGGTCCTCGGAGGCTAGTCCAGCCCGATGAGTAGACGGGACTCCCGTGCAGGTCAGAGCGCCGTATGGGGGTTGGCCCGGAGAAGGCTCGCGAACCGGTGCGGGACCTTCTTCCACGTGACGGGGGCGCTGGGCTCATCGGGTGTTCTCGACTCCTGTTGGCGGGTGTCGGGGAGAGGCGGGCGCGCCGGGTTGGCAGTGTGTGCGGTGCGTCCTGGGGTCTGCTTCGAGGCCCGGGTTGCCCTGCTGGCTCATGAGGCTGCGTTGATCGGAGAGGGTGTGGTGGCCGAGTTGGGGTGAGTCGGCTGATCGGGCATCGCCCGGTCACCGTGTCGTCCTTCCCGCAGAGGGATGGATCTTCCCATCACGATCACGGGCGTGGAGCGCGTCCCCCGGGCGACGCGCACCCCGTCACGTGGGCGGGCAGCGCGTCGTCCAGCGCCGCTGGGTGACAACCAGCGGCCCTCTCGGGGGCCTCGTCAGGTAACGGAGAGACGATGATGTCAGAGCGTGTGACCGGGACAATGCAATGACCAGGACCATGCGGGGCACGATGGCGCTGGTCGTGGCGCTGGTGATGGCCGGGCTGGCTCTGGGAGTGTTCCCCGGGGCCGGGACCGCGTGGGCTGCGGCCCCGAGCTTCGCCCCGAAGGTCGACTACGCCACCGGCGGCGGCCCGCAGTCGGTGGCGGTGGGTGATCTGGACGGTGACGGCGACCCGGACCTGACCACCGCCAACTATTTCGGGCCCACGGTGTCGGTGCTGCTGGGCGACGGGAACGGCACCTTCGCCCCGAAGGTCGACTACTCCACCGGCACCAACCCGATCTCGGTGGCGGTGGGTGATCTGGACGGTGACGGCGACCTGGACCTGACCACCGCCAACTCTTCATCCAGCACGGTGTCGGTGCTGCTGGGCAACGGGAACGGCACCTTCGCCGCCAAGACCGACTACTCCACCGGCACCAGCCCGTTCTCGGTGGCGGTGGGTGATCTGGACGGTGACGGCGACCTGGACCTGACCATCGCCAACTTTAGCGCGGACACGGTGTCGGTGCTGCTGGGCAACGGGAACGGCACCTTCGCCCCGAAGGTCGACTACTCCACCGGCGTCGGCCCGATCTCGGTGGCGGTGGGTGATCTGGACGGTGACGACGACCTGGACCTGACCACCGCCAACGCCTCAGCTGGCACGGTGTCGGTGCTGCTGGGCAACGGGAACGGCACCTTCGCCGCCAAGACCGACTACTCCACCGGCGCCTTGTCGTACTCGGTGGCGGTGGGTGATCTGGACGGCGACCTGGACCTGGACCTGACCACCGCCAACGCTAACGCGGACTCGGTGTCGGTGCTGCTGGGCGACGGGAACGGCACCTTCGCCCCGAAGGTCGACTACTCCACCGGCACCAACCCGGTCTCGGTGGCGGTGGGTGATCTGGACGGTGACGGCGACCCGGACCTGACCACCGCCAACGCTGACGCGTCCACGGTGTCGGTGCTGCTGGGCGACGGGAACGGCACCTTCGCCCCGAAGGTCGACTACTCCACCGGCGGCGGCCCGCAGTCGGTGGCGGTGGGTGATCTGGACGGCGACCTGGCCTTGGACCTGACCACCGCCAACCTCAACACGGACACGGTGTCGGTGCTGCTCAATACCACCCCGCCCACGGCTCCGGTGATCACCAGTCCGGCCGACGGGTCCACGATCAGCGACAACACCCCGACGTTCACCGGCACCGGCGGGCCCGGCGACACCATTACGGTCACCGACGGGACCGGCGCGACGATCTGCACGGCCACGGTGGACGGGTCGGGGAACTGGACCTGCACCGCGGCCACGCCAGTCCTGGACGGGGAGCGCACTTTCACTCCCACCGCCACCAACGCCCAAGGCAGCACTTCGGGTGCGTCGGTGACGGTGACCATCGCCACGACCGCGCCTTCGGCTCCGGTGATCACCAGTCCGGCCGACGGGTCCACGATCAGCGACAACACCCCGACGTTCACCGGCACCGGCGGGCCCGGCGACACCATCACGGTCACCGGCAGCACGATCTGCACGGCCACGGTGGACGGGTCGGGGAACTGGACCTGCACCGCGACCACGCCGCTCCCCGACGGGGAACGCACCTTCACCCCCACCGCCACCGATGCCGCCGGCAACAGCACTACCGGCCCGTCGGTGACTGTGACCATCGCCACGACCGCGCCTACGACCCCGGTGATCACCAGTCCGGCCGACGGGTCCACGATCAGCGACTGCGGCAGACGCCCCGACGAGCGCCCCACCGTGGCGCGCACAGAGCCGCGCTGCATGCTGACCTTCACCGGCAGCGGCGAGCCCGGCGACACCGTCACCGTCACCGACACAAACGGCACCACGATCTGCACGGCCACGGTGGACGGGGCGTGGAACTGGACCTGCACGGCGACCACGCAGATCCCCAGGGGGGAACACACCTTCACCCCCACCGCCAGCGACACCGCCGGCAACAGCACCACCGGCCCTTCGGTGACGGTGACCATCGAGCCACGACAAAAGCCCCACAAACCCCGCCCCCACAAGCCAAACAAGCCGCAGTCCCACAAGCCGCACGGGCACCCGATGCGGGCCGGCGCGGCGCTGTGAAGCCCGGCGGGCCACGACCGGGGACGTCCCCGTCGCACTCCGGTCTCAGTGGCCGTCCGTACTGCCGTATGCCGATTGGTCATCGCCGACCATGGCTGCTCGGAAGAAGACGGTCGTGGTGGCGCGGAAGCCGGTATGTGGGCAGTCGAAGGGTGGCCCAGGGGGACCAGCAACGACCGTCGACGGCCACCCGAACCCTGGCTAGAGGGTCTTGTCCTGGATCCTCCGAGGCCGCATTCGAGCCGCGTAAGTTCCTGCGCAACAAGAAGCAGGAGTGGGAGGAGTACCGCTCGGAGGTCACGGCGTTCGAGCTCCGCAAGAACCTGCCGGTGCTGTAAGCGCAGGTCAGAGCGGCTTCTCGTCCTGAGAACGGTCCGGGCCGGCGGCGTACTGCCGTCGGCCCGGAGTCTTCTGATGTCCGGGAATCGGCGAACCGGCGCGGCCGGGAGACCCTTGGCCGGCGGCACTGGACAACGCCCGCATCCCGGCGGACCGCCGTGGCCCTGATCGCCACCCCTGGATTTTGGGAACGGCCAGGGCCCGCGACGACGCCGCCGGACCGGGGGACGTGACGGGCAGCGACCCCTGACCACGTACACCGGGAGTAGAGGTCAGTTGAACATCCCCGCACCGGGGATCGCCTCAAGAAGCTGCTGCGTGTAGGAATCCGCCGGCGAGTTGAGCACCTGGTCCACCGGCCCCTGCTCGACCACCCGGCCGCGACGCATGACCACGACGTCATGGGCGATCGACCTGACGACGGAGAGATCGTGTGAGATGAACAGATAGCTGAGCCCGAGTTCGTGCTGAAGGGTGTCGAGCAGCTTCAGAATCTGGTCCTGCACCAGTACGTCCAGCGCGGAGACCGCCTCGTCGCAGACGACCAGTCGGGGACCGAGCGCGAGCGCGCGGGCGATCGCCACCCGCTGGCGCTGGCCGCCGGACAGCTCGTTCGGGTACCGCTGACTTACGGCGGACGGCAGCGCGACCTGCTCCAGCAGTTCCAGCACCCTGGCCCGGCGTTCGGCGCGGTCGCCGACGCCGAAGATCCGCATCGGCTCGGCGATCAGACCCTCGACCGTGAACGTCGGATCGAGCGACGCGTACGGATCCTGGAAAACCGGCTGCATGGCCCGGCGTGCCGCGCGCAGCCGCGCACCGCGAAGCCCGACCATTTCCGAGCCGTCGAGCCGGATGGCGCCGGTGGTCGCCGGGACAAGCCCGAGCACCATCCTGGCCGTCGTCGTCTTGCCCGAGCCGGATTCGCCGACGATCGCCGTCGTACGTCCGCGTCCCACGGTGAAGGACACCTCATCGACGGCACGCAGCACGCCGCCCCGCCCGGGGATGCGGTACTCCTTCGATACCCGGTCGACCTCCAGCACCGTCTCTTCGCTGTGCTCGCTCTGCTCGCCGGGCACGACCGCCCGCCGGCGTGGAGTCGCCAGAGAGGGCGCGGCAGCCACGAGTCTCCTGGTGTACTCGTGTTCCGGATCGGTGAGGATCTGCCGCGCGGGGCCCGCTTCCACCACCTTGCCCTTGGACATCACCACCACCTGGTCCGCCCGGTCGACCGCCAGGCCCAGGTCGTGCGTGACCAGCAGCAGCGCGGTGCCCAGCTCGTGGGTCAGGTTCTCCAGGTGGTCGAGGATCTGCCGCTGCACGGTCACATCGAGTGCGGAGGTCGGCTCGTCCGCGATCAGCAGATCCGGCCGGCAGGCCAGGCCGATCGCGATCAGGACGCGCTGGCGCATGCCGCCGGACAACTCGTGCGGGTACTGCCGCGCCCGGCGGGCCGGCTCCGGGAGCCCGGCTTCCGCCAGCATCCCGACCGCGCGTGCGGGTGCTTCACGCCGGCTGGCCATGCCGTGCACCACCAATGTTTCCGCGACCTGCCGCCCCACCCGCGCGACCGGATTGAGATTGGACATCGGGTCCTGCGGAACGAGCCCGATCTCCCGCCCGCGCAACCGCCGCAGCCGCTTCTCGTCGGCATGCGTGATGTCCTCGCCCCGCAAGCGGATCCGGCCACCGGTGATCCGGCCCGAACCGGGCAGCAGACCCATCACGGCGTGTGCCGTGGTCGACTTACCGGAGCCGGACTCGCCGACCACCGCGACCCGCTGTCCCGGCATCAGCCGGAAACCGGCACCCCGCACGGCGGGGACCGCGCCGCCCGCGAAGGACACTTCGAGATCGCTCACTTCCAGCAGCGGCTCGGCATCGGATTTCGTCATCGCTCAGCCCTTCACTTTCCGGTCTTCGGATCGAGCGCGTCCCGCAGGGCGTCGCCGAACAGGTTGAACCCGAGGCAGATCAGCGCGATCGCGATGCCGGGGAAGACGGCCGGCCACGGAGTGCGGAACAGGTACTGCTGGGCGTCGGACAGCATGATGCCCAGGCTCGGGTTCGGGGGCTGGATGCCCAGCCCGAGGAAGGACAGGATGGCTTCGCCGAGCACGGCTGCCGGCATGATCACCGTGGCCTGCACGATGATCGCGGACAGGGCGTTGGGCAGGATGTGCTGCCCGAGGATCCGCCATGGTCCCGCGTCCATGGTGTGCGCGGCGAGCACGAAATCGGTGTCCTTCAACCGCAGGGTCTCGGCGCGGACCACACGGATCATGGTGGGAACGTTGGCTATGCCCAGTGCGATCGCCGCGTTGCCGAGCCCGCCGCCGTTGATCGCCGCGAAGCCGACCGCGAGGATGAGGAAGGGGAACGCGAGCATGAGATCGGCGAGCCTGGACACCAGAGCGTCCAGCCGGCGCCAGTAGCCCGCGAACAGTCCGAGCGGCACGCCGACGATGATCGCGAGCAGCACCGACAACACGCCGACCTCGAACGAAGCGCGCGTGCCGTACAGCACCCGTGACAGCACATCCCTGCCGAGGTCATCGGTGCCCAGCGCGAAACCGACGGTGTTCGGCTGCTGGAACGGCGTCGAGAAGTGCACCTCGGCCGGCGGGTAGGGCGCGAGCCAGGGCGCGAACACTCCGGCGACGATCACGATCAGCAGCAACGCGCCGCCGACCAGGCCCATCGGGTTGTGCGACAACTTGCGCAGCACCCGCCCGCGTACCCGCCCGAGAGTGCCGGCGGGGGCTCCGGCGGGAGTTCCGGCGGGAGTTTCGGCGATTGCGGTCACTGCGCCCTCCCGGACACTCGAATGCGTGGGTCGATGACCGTGTAAATGAGATCGACCAGCAGATTGATCACGACATAGGACGCGGTGACGACCAGGACGACGGACTGGATGACCGGATAGTCCCGGCTGAGCAGCGAGTCGAGGGTGAGCTTGCCGATGCCGGGCAGGGTGAAGATACGCTCGGTGACCACCGCGCCGGCTATCAGGCCACCGAGTTGCAGGCCGATGACCGTGGTCACCACGATCAGGCTGTTGCGCAAGCCGTACCGGAAGATCACGGCGCGGCGGCCCAGCCCCTTCGCCCGCGCGGTGCGCACGAAATCGGCGGTGAGGGTGCCGACCATCGCCGCCCGCGTCTGCCGCTGGACGACTGCGGCATGGGTCATCCCGAGGATCACTGCCGGCAGGATCAGGTAGTAGATCCCGCGCAGCGGATCTTCGAAGGGGGAGACGTAACCCGATGCCGGAAACCAGCCCAACTGCACGGAGAGGTAGAGGATCGCGAGGATGCCGAGCCAGAAGGTCGGCACGGACAGCGCGAACAGGGAGAAGCCGTTCGCCGCCCACTCGGGCCACCGGCCCCGGAAGACCGCCGCGAGCACGCCCGCCGACATCCCGGCCAGTACGGCGATGAGCATCGCGAAGACCGCGAGCTGGATCGTCACCGGCAGGGTCGCGCCGATCATCTGGTCGACCGGCGTGCCGGTCCGGACCGAATTACCGAAATCGCCGGTCAGCGCGTGTCCGGCGAACCGGAAGTACTGCACCGGAAGTGAATCGTTCAGGCCGAGTTGGGCCCGCACTGCCGCGATCGTCGCGGGGTCGGCTCCATCCCCGGCCATCGCGACCGCCGGGTCACCCGGCAGCGCGCGCACACCGACGAACACGACGATCGACGCGAGTGCGAGCGTGACGGCGGACTGCCACAGGCGGTGGAACAGGTAGTTCAGCAAGGTTCAGCCCTCCTGTTATGAGACGAACGCGGCCTTGCCGAGCCGGACCAGTCCGTCGGAGTACACCTCGACGCCGGCGACCCGGGTGGAGTGCACGGTGAGGTTGCGCATCCGGTAGAGGTAGACGATGGGGTTCTCCCGCTGAATCAGCTGTACGGCCTGCCCGTAGAGCTTGGCCCGCTGTGCGGTGTCGGTGATCTGCGCGGCCCGGGCAAGCAGATCGTCCAGTTGTGCCGAGGAAAATCCGCCGTAGTTGGAACTCGCGGACGTGGCAAGGAAACTCGAAGTGTTCGCGTCCGGGTCTATCCGCCCGGACCAGCCGAGTTGCATCAGCTCAAAGCCACCGCGCTGCCGCACGTCGAGCGAGGTGGCGTATTCGACCGGGACGATGCGCAGATCGAAGCCGCCCTCTGCGACGCTGGCTTGTAGCGCCTGCGCATACCGGAGCTCATCCTGGGCGTTGGCCACCGTGAGGGTCACCTTGAGCGGCACATGGACGCCCGCTTCCTTGAGCAACTGAAGTGAGCGCTTCGGGTTGAACGCCGGGCAGGCGTTGCTGGCCGCCGAGGCATACGGGGTCGTGGGGGCGATGGGGGAGCATGCCGGTTCGAACCAGTTGTTGAACACGGTGTTGACCAAGGTCTTGCGGTCGACGCTGTAGCCGAAGGCCGCCCGGACTCTGGAGTCCTTCGCGCTCGGGGTGTTGATGGTCTTCGGGGGTGTTCCGGCGCCGTCCACATTGCCGGTGTTGAACGTGACTGCCCGATATCCGAGATAACCGGACTGGAGCACCTTCAGATTCGGATCCTTGACCAGCCCGTCGACGTCCTGCGGGGAGATGGTGTCGGCCACCTGGATATCGCCGGAGCGCAGGTTCGCGGCCCGGATGTTCGCGTCCGTCATGATCCGGTAGGTGATCGTGTCGAGGTGGACGTGGGCGGCGTCGTAGTACAGCGGGTCGCGCTTGACCGTGATGGAGGTCTGCGGAACGCGTTTGACGAACTTGAACGGACCGACGCACACCGGTGAGTTGCCGAAATTGTCGCCCTTCGCGGCCAGCGCGGCCGCCGACATGATCATCCCGGCCCGGTCGGCGAGTGCGGCGGTGATCGGCGCGAACGGGCGCTTGTAGCGGAGGGCGACGTGGGTCGCGTCGGTTGCCTCGATGCTCTCGATCGGGCCCATTTCGGTGGTGCGCTGCGAAGTCTTCGTCGTGAAATGGCGCTGAAGGCTGGTGCGCACGGCGTTCGCGTTGAACGGGGTGCCGTCGGCGAACACGACACCGGTGCGGACCGGAATCGTCACGGTCAGTCCGTCGCGCGAGATCGTGGGCAGCTGGGTCGCGAGTTGCGGAACGATCCGACCGCTCGCGTCGAGGTCGTACAGCTTCTCGCAGATCGAGCTCATCACGTTGCGCGTCAACGACGAGCTGGACGTGGTCGGGTCGAGCTGGTCGGGTTCGGCGGACAGGCCCACCACGAGATCACCGCCCGTACGGACCTGCTGGTTTCCGACGGGGGTGCCGTAGACGTCGGTGTGATCGGCGGTGACGTCGGCGTGCTGGATGGGGACGCAAGAGGTGAGCCCTGCCACGGCCAGGCCGATCACCGCAAGCCGAATCGGGGCACCGCGCACAAACTTAGAACAAACTGCTGAGCTGGCAGCTCGGCGATCATGTACTGGAAGTCCTTGGCCGCGACGCGCCCTTCCTGCACCGACCAGGCGCCGGCGCCGACGAGGCCGTACAGTGCCTCG
>NZ_JBSFMS010000064.1:0-37875 GCF_053599675.1 Streptomyces sp. NPDC000880
GCCGAGCGGCCCGAGCTCCATGGCCCCATGCGGCGGCACCGGACATGACGCGAAGAGGCCGCCTCGCGGGCGGCCCGACGGCACATCCAGGCTCGTCACCCAGCAGCTCCTGTTCTGTTGAGCGTTTACAGCGCGTCCGGGCCGCGTTCGCCGGTCCGCACCCGTACCGCTGCCTCGACCGGCACGCTCCACACCTTGCCGTCACCAATCTTGCCCGTACGGGCCGCCTTGACGACCACATCGATGAGCTGTTCCGCCTCGTCGTCCTCGACCAGTACCTCTATGCGGATCTTCGGCACCAGGTCGACGGTGTACTCCGCACCGCGGTAGACCTCGGTGTGACCTCGCTGGCGGCCGTATCCACTGGCCTCCGTGACCGTGAGCCCCTGGACTCCGAAGGCCTGCAGGGCCTCCTTGATCTCGTCGAGCCGGTGTGGCTTCACGACTGCGGTGATGAGCTTCATGCGTCCACCTTCTTGGTCTTGGCCGCAGCTGCAACGGAGTCGCCCGGGGCGGGCGCGGCCTTGCGGGAGCCGGCGCCGCCGCCGGCACCGCTGAAGTCGTACGCCGTCTCGGCATGCTCATCCTGGTCGATGCCGGAGACCTCGACGTCCTCGTCGACCCGCATGCCGATCGTCTTGTCGAGGACGAAGGCGAGCAGCGCCGATGCCACCAGAGAATAGGCCAGTACAGCGCCGACACCGACGGCCTGCTTGCCGAGCTGGTCGAGGCCGCCGCCGTAGAAGAGGCCCTTGGCGTCGGACTGGACGCCGCCGGTGGCGAAGAAGCCGACGAGCAGCGAGCCGGCGACACCGCCGACGAGGTGAACGCCGACGACGTCGAGGGAGTCGTCGTAACCGAACTTGAACTTCAGGCCGACGGCCATGGCGCAGAGCACACCGGCGATGGCGCCGACGGCGATCGCGCCGAGCGGGCTGACCGCACCGCCGGACGGGGTGATGGCGACCAGACCCGCGACCGCGCCGGACGCGGCGCCGAGGGTGGTGAAGGCACCGTGGCGGATCTTCTCGTACGCCAGCCAGGCGAGCATGGCGGCCGCGGTGGCGACCTGGGTGTTGACGAACATCACCGCGCCGACACCGTCGTCGTTGCCCAGCCACGAGCCGGCGTTGAAGCCGAACCAGCCGAACCACAGCAGACCGGCGCCGAGCATCACCAGCGGCAGGCTGTGCGGCCGCATCGGGTCCTTCTTGAAGCCGACACGCTTGCCGATGACGAGGATCACGCCAAGGGCCGCGGCACCGGCGTTGATGTGGACGGCTGTGCCGCCCGCGAAGTCGATGACGCCCATCTCGAAGAGCCAGCCGCCCGCGCCCCACACCCAGTGGGCGACCGGGAAGTAGACGACGGTGACCCAGAGCGCGACGAACAGCGCCCACGCGGTGAACTTCACGCGGTCGGCGAGCGCACCGCTGATCAGCGCGGGCGTGATGATCGCGAACATCAGCTGGAAGACAGCGAAGACGTACACCGGGATGGTGTAGCCGTCCCACAGTTGGGTGAGGCCGAGGCCGCTCAGCCCGACGTAGTCGGCGCTCCAGCCGATGATGGAGCCCTTGTCGGTGCCGAAGGCGAGGCTGAACCCGTACAGCACCCACAGGATGGTGACGATCCCGAGGCTGATGAAGCTCATCATCAACATGTTGAGGGTGCTCTTGACCCGGACCATGCCCCCGTAGAAGAAGGCAAGGCCCGGCGTCATGATCATCACCAGGGCGGAACAGATGAGCATGAAGCCAGTGTTGGCGGCAGACAGTGTGGGGGCGTCTGCGGCAAGCGTCGAGATGCCTTGAGGCATCGGCGTCTCCTCGTCGTCGGTGCGGCCGCGTGCGGGCGAAGCCTGTGCGGAAATGTGGGCCGGTTATGCGCCCTGAGGTTGGCGCAATGCCGTTTCCGCCGATGCCGCACGATGTTTCGCCACAGTGACGAAGAGGTCCGGTGTGTTACGCGCCTATGAACAGGTAGGTCGGGTGGGAGGGTCGGGAGTACCCTCTGCGGACATCACCAGCCGACCGCGACGCCTACCCTGCTGACCTGGCACGGGGGAGCCGAGTCGGGTTGTCCGGGGTGAGCGTCGCGGCCGGGGCCTGGTGACGCCGCCCGCTCAGACCGCTTCCGCGGTCTCGGGCAGCTGGGACGTCAGCTGGTCGGTGAAATGGGCGACTTCGGCCACGTCGCCGAAGTCCCGGGCCGCCGTGTCGACGGTCTTGCGCAGCCGCGTGTTGACCCGCTCGGAGCGCACCCGCTTGGCGATCTTGAGCGCCTGGCCGGCCAGCTCCGTGGACTGCTCGGGCTCCCTCTTGAGGAGATGGACTGTGGCCATGCCGACCAGATTGAGTGCGTACGACCGGTGGTGCTCTTCGTCCTGGCCGAAGAGCTCGACGGCACGCCGCATGACCGGCTCGGCGAGCGACGCGTAGGTGGGGCTGCGGCCCGCCACATAGGCCAGGTCGCGGTACGAGTGGGCGTTCTCTCCATTGAGCTCGGCCTCGGAGAAGAAGCGGATCCAGTCGGGCTCGGGCTCGCCGTCGAGACCGGCGTCGACGAAGGTTTCCTCGGCCATCCGGACGGCTCGCTTGCACTTGCTGGGCTGGCCCATGTTGGCGTAAGCGCGGGCCTCCATCGCATACAGCATCGCCTGAGTGCGGGGGGTCGCGCAGTCGCGGCTGCCGTACTGCGCGAGATGGACGAGCTCCAGGGCGTCGTCGGGCCGCCCGAGGTGGATCATCTGGCGGCTCATGGAGGACAGGATGTACGAGCCGAGGGGCTTGTCGCCCGCCTCCTTGGCGGCGTGCAGCGCGAGCACGAAGTACTTCTGCGCGGTGGGCTGCAGGCCGACGTCGTAACTCATCCAGCCGGCCAGCTCAGCGAGCTCGGCGGCGCACTTGAACAGCCGATGTGCGGTGGCCTGGGGCTGCGGCTCCTGCAGCAGATCGGTGACTTCGTGCAGTTGGCCCACTACGGCCTTGCGTCGCAGCCCGCCGCCGCACTGCGCGTCCCACTGGCGGAACATCGCGGTGGTGGACTCCAGCAGGTCCAGCTCGGGCTTGGAGAGCCGCGATGCCCTGCGCAACGCGGCGAGGGGCACCTGCTGCCCCGGCTCACCGGCCGGGGAGGGCACCAGCCAGCGCTGCATCGGCTCGACGAGTGCGGGTCCCGCGGCCAGGGCGAGCGAGGTCCCGAGGAAACCGCGCCGCGCCAGCATCAGGTCGCTGCGCGAGAACTCGCTGAGCAGCGCGACGGTCTGGCTGCCCGCCCAGGGGAGATCCACCCCGGACACCGCGGGTGACTGATGCACCGAGCGCAGTCCGAGGTCCTCGATGGCGACGACGGTGCCGAAGCGCTCGGAGAACAGCTCGGAGAGAATGCGCGGAATCGGCTCGCGCGGCTGCTCGCCGTCGACCCAGCGGCGTACGCGCGAGGTGTCGGTGCTGATGTGGTGTGCGCCCATCTGGCGCGCCCGGCGGTTCACTTGGCGCGCGAGTTCGCCCTTCGACCAACCGCTGCGCACGAACCACGAGCTCAGCTGCTCATTCGGGCGCTTGCCGGTATCCGTACCGCTTGCGCCGCTGCCGCCCACTGGAACGCCCCCATCCGCTGAAGCCCTTTGTCGCCCCGAACCCTTACCAGAATCCCGTGAGTTGAGACCATCCGTGCGGAGGTTGCGCCCTACCGAACAGGGATCCGAGTTGCCCCCGGCATACCCGCGGGTGCGCAATGCTCCAGGTTCCGTGTACTGAAAGTAATCCCACGATCACTCCTCTCGCGAGTGCAATTGCAGAAACGCCACCATTCGCCACCCCTTCGAATGAACCCCCTTGCCGTCGGGCGCGATTCACTTGACATATGACGATCAGGATGCGGCGGAGCGGTGGACGCCCAGGCGCGCGGCCTGGTCCGCACCACCCCTCGCGCCACTGTGCGCCACCGGACCTTTACGGTTGCGACGCAGTGTCACGAGGAGACTTCGGGCCGTAACCACCGGCGATTCAGACCCGTTGGAGGGGGCATGGGCTTCACGATCGGCGGCATCCGGGAGATGCGGTCCGGCTCACGGCGCCGTGGCCGCACCACTGAATGCACAGTGGTGGCCGAGTACACAGGGCTGTGGGGCTGGGACGTGGCGCCGGGGGCGCGAGCGGCGGCCGGTGAATGTTCCTGCGGGGCGGCGGACTGCGCGTCCCCGGGGGCCCATCCACTCGACTTCGCTCCCGAGGTGCCCGCGGGCGCGACGCTGGACGAGGTCACCAAGGCGTTGTCGGGGGTGCCGGGCGCGTCGCTGTTGCTGCCGGTCGGCCGCACCTTCGACATCCTCGACATCGCCGCCCCGGCCGGCCGCCGCGCGCTGGTGCGCCTGGAGCGGATGGGGCTCCCGATCGGCCCGGTGACGGCCACGCCGGACGGCCGCTGCCAGTTCTTCGTCGCCCCCGGCGCCGCCGACGAACTCCCGGACCTGCTCTACCGGATGGGCTGGGACGACGCGGACCTGGACCTGCACTGCCTGGGCCCGGGCGCCCACATCACGGCCCCGCCCTCCGACCACGCGGGCCTGGGCCCGGCCGGCTGGCTGCGGCCCCCGTCCCTGGACACGGCGTCGGCACCGCCGCAGGCGCGTCTGCTGCTGGGCACGCTGGCGTACGTCTGCCACCGCCTGCGCCCGTAAGGGGAATGTCCTCAAACGCCGGACGGGCTGGAAAACCAGCCCGTCCGGCGATCGAGGGGTCAGGGGGCCCCGTTACGGGTAGAGGCAAGGGGAAACTCCTAGTCGCCGATCAGCGCGTCGACGAACGCCTCCGGCTCGAACGGCGCCAGGTCGTCCGGTCCCTCGCCCAGGCCCACCAGCTTCACCGGCACGCCCAGTTCGCGCTGGACCGCGATCACGATGCCACCCTTGGCCGTGCCGTCCAGCTTCGTCAGCACAATGCCGGTGATGTCCACGACTTCCGCGAACACCCGCGCCTGCACCAGACCGTTCTGACCCGTCGTGGCGTCCAGAACCAGCAGGATCTCGTCCAGCGGTCCGTGCTTCTCGACGACGCGCTTGACCTTGCCGAGCTCGTCCATCAGGCCCGTCTTGGTGTGCAGCCGGCCCGCCGTGTCGATCAGTACGACGTCGGCGCCCTCGGCGATGCCCTCCTTGACCGCGTCGAACGCGATCGACGCCGGGTCGCCGCCCTCCGGGCCGCGCACCGTGCGCGCGCCGACCCGCTCGCCCCAGGTCTGGAGCTGGTCCGCGGCCGCCGCGCGGAACGTGTCCGCCGCGCCGAGCACCACGGAGCGGCCGTCCGCGACGAGCACTCGCGCCAGCTTGCCGGTCGTCGTGGTCTTTCCGGTGCCATTGACGCCGACGACCATGATGACGCCAGGGGTGTCCAGACCGCTCTCGGTCTTCACCGCGCGGTCGAAGTCGGTGCCGAGCAGATGCAGCAGCTCCTCGCGCAGCAGGCCGCGCAGTTCGTCCGGCGTACGCGTGCCGAGCACCCTCACGCGCTCGCGCAGCCGCTCGACCAGCTCCTGGGTCGGCGCGACGCCCACGTCCGCGGTGAGCAGGGTGTCCTCGATCTCCTCCCAGGTTTCCTCGTCGAGGTTGTCTCGGGACAGGAGCGTGAGCAGCCCCTTGCCGAGCGAGTTCTGGGACCGGGCGAGGCGGGCGCGGAGCCGGACCAGACGGCCGGCGGTCGGCTCGGGGGTCTCGATCTCGGGGACCGGCGGCGCCGCGACGACCGGATCCTCGACGGCGGCCGGGGTCTCGACGGCCTCGGCGGCGGCCGGGAGGTCGACCTCCTCGATCGTGCGGCGTGGCTCTTCGACCGTCGGCGCCGCGTCCTCACCAACCTGAGGCTCGGCGGGCGGGGCAGTGATGGTCGGCGTGCTCGACGGCGCCGAGGGCGGCAGCTGCTTCTTCTTGCGGCTGCTGACCACGAGCCCGCTGATCGCGCCGACCGCGACCAGGGCGATGACTACAGCAAGGATGAGGATTTCCATAACGCACCCAGTATCGGCCACGACCGCTCACTCGCAGCAGCTCCGAAGGATCCCACAAGGACCTGGGACCCCATTTGGACCTTTTATGAGGTATGGGCGATGCTGATTGTTCTGGCCCTCCGCCGGCCGGCCCCTCTGCCCCGGCGTCTCCCCACCTCTGTACGGAGCTCTTCCATGCCCCACGCCTCCGAAGGCGCGATAGAGACCCGTGGCCTCGAACCCGTCCCCGACGGCGAGCGCACCGGCCACGTACGCGAACTCTTCCCCACCTGGGTCGCAGCCAACATCAGTGTGCTGCTGCTCACGATGGGCGCGGGCCTGATCGTCTTCAACGGCCTGAACTTCTGGCAGGTGCTGGTCGTCGGAGTCGCTGCGCCCCTCGTCTCGTACGGGATCGTGGGTCTGATCTCCATCGCCGGCAAGCGCGGCGGCTCCCCCGGCATGGCCCTGTCCCGCGCGGTCTTCGGCCAGCGCGGAAATCTCTTCCCCGGCTCGCTCATCTGGGTCGCGCGGTGGGGCTGGGAGACGATCAACGCGGTCACCGGCGCGTATGCCGTGCTGACCGTGCTGGATCTGCTCTTCGGCGTCAAGAGCAACACCGCGCTGATCGTGGTCACGCTGCTGCTCTTCGTCGCCTGTACGTTCCTGGTCTCCGGACTCGGCATCAACGCCCTGCGGATGTGCAGCAAGTGGTCGACCTATCTCTTCGGCGCGTTCAGCGTGCTGGTGCTGGTCCATCTGGTCGCGAACACCGACTGGGCCGCAGTCTTCGCCAGGCCGGCCGGGTCGACGGCAATGATGGTCGCGGGTATCGGCACCATCGCGGCGGGCGGCATCAGCTGGGTCCCCTCCGGCCCGGACTTCACCCGCTACCTCCCGCGCGCCGCCTCCGGCGGGGCGATGGTCGGCTCGACAGTCGGCGGCGCCGGGATCGTCGTACTGCCGATGGTGCTGATGGGCGCAGTGATGGCGGTCTCGACGCCGGATCTGGCGAGCGCCACCGACCCGGTCGCGTTCATCGGCCAGATCCTGCCGATGTGGATCGCGGTTCCGTATCTGCTGATCGCGCTGGTGGGCATGGTGCTGATCAACTCGTTGTCGATGTACTCGGCGGGCTTCACCGCGCAGACCCTGGGCATCAAGGTCCCGCGCGCCTGGGCGGTCAGCGTGAACGCCGTCATCAGCCTGGTCTTCGGCTTCCTGCTGATGGCGGTGGCGACCAGCTTCATCGGCTCGTTCATCTCCTTCCTGACGCTGCTCGCGGTGGCGTTCTCGGCGTGGATCGGCGTCTTCGGCGTGGACATGCTGCGCCGGTGTACGTACGACGGCGAGGCCCTGATGGACACCACGCGCACGAGCGCCTACTGGTACCGGGGCGGCTTCGCCCGGCGGGCGATGACGGCGTGGGCACTCGCGCTGCTGGTCGGTCTGCTCTTCACCAAGGTCAACTGGTTCGCCGGTCCGCTCGCCTCGACCTGGATCGGGAGGAACGGCCTGGGCTGGGCGGCCACGATCGTCGTCTCGGCGGTGCTGTACGCGGGACTGCCGCGCACCCGGTCCGCGGCGCCCGAGCAGATCCCGACCGCCCCCGTCGCAGAACCCGAGTCCGCGACTCTGTAAATCTGACTCTTCGTCAGCTACCGTCCCTCTTCGCTGTCCGTTCAGCCCGCCGACCTGTTCTTCGGCCGGGGGGTCCGGGGGTTGTCCCCCCGGGAAGACACAGCACACCCGGCGGAGGGGGACGTCGTTCCCATGACTTTCACAGAGGCCCGCTTCAATCTCGTCGATCCCGACGCGACGCCCGAGACTCTCGCGGCTCGCTACCGCGCCGCCCTGGAGATGGCCGCGTACGCCGACGACCCCGGCGTCGACACGATCCAGACCGAGGAGCAGATGTACGCCTCCTGGCAGTCGAAGGACATCCGCTCCGCGGTGCGCTCCAAGGCGACCACGGTCGAGGAGCTGCGCGACAAGGGCGTGTACCGGATCGTCACGCCGGACGAGTGCGTGGCGCTCGGCGGGGACAGTCTGGTGCTGCATCCGCTGTGCGGCGGCATGCCGGTGGACGAGGGCTGGCGCAGCCTTCAGCTCTTCGCCGAGAGCGTGCTCCCCCGGCTCACGAGCTGAGCCTGCCCGGCGCACACGTACTGCCCCGGCTCACGCGCTGAGCCGGGGCAGTTCCGTAGCGAGGAGAGGGCAGCGGGGATTAGCCCATCTCCTCCAACGCCTTGCCCTTCGTTTCCGGCACCCACTTGAGGATGAAGGGGATCGAGAGCAGGGCGAAGAATGTGTAGATGACGTACGCGCCCGACAGATTCCAGTCCGAGAGGGTCGGGAAGGTCACGGTGATCAGCCAGTTGGCGATCCACTGGGCCGAGGCGGCGACACCCAGCGCGGCGGCGCGAATCTTGCCCGGGAACATCTCGCCGAGCAGCACCCACACCACGACGCCCCAGGAGAGGGCGAAGAAGAGCACGAAGAAGTTGGCGGCGAAGATGGCGACCGTGCCCTGGAGGCTGGGCAGCGAGACCTCGCCGCCGACCTCGGTCTTGTACGAGAAGGCCCAGGCGGCGAGACCCAGCGAGATCGCCATACCGACGGAGCCGATGAGCAGGAGCGGCTTGCGGCCGATCCGGTCGACGAAGATCATCGCGATCACCGTGCCGATGATGTTCACGATGGAGGTCTCGAAGGAGTAGAAGAACGAGCTCTCCGGGTTGATGCCGACCGACTGCCACAGCGAGGAGCTGTAGTAGAAGATCACGTTGATGCCGACGAGCTGCTGGAAGACGGAGAGACCGATACCGATCCAGACGATCGGCAGGAAGCCGAACCGGCCGCCCAGAAGGTCCTTGAACGACGGCTTGTGCTCGTGCCGCATGTTCTCCTCGATCTCCGCAACCCGGACGTCGAGGTTCACTGCCTTGCCCTCGACGTCGAGCAGGACCTGGCGCGCCTTGCCCTTGCGGCCGACGGAGATCAGGAAGCGCGGCGACTCGGGGATGACGAAGGAAAGCAGCCCGTACAGCAGGGCCGGAACGACCATGACGCCGAGCATCCACTGCCAGGCTTCCAGTCCGCCGATCTTTCCGCGCTGCTCGCCATCGGCTACCTGGATGATGGCCCAGTTGACCAGCTGCGAGACGGCGATGCCGATGACGATGGCGGCCTGCTGGAACGAGGCGAGCCGGCCGCGGTAGGCGGGCGGCGAGACCTCGGCGATGTAGGCGGGGCCGATGACCGAGGCCATACCGATGGCGACACCGCCCAGGACACGCCACATGGCGAGGTCCCAGAGGGTGAACGGGAGGGCCGAGCCGACCGCGCTGACCGTGAACAGGGTCGCGGCGATCTGCATGACACGGATACGGCCGATACGGTCGGCGATGCGGCCCGCGGTGGCGGCGCCGATGGCACAGCCGATCAGCGCGGCGGCGATGACCTGGGCGAGGGCCTCGGGGCCGACGTCGAAGCGGCCCCGGATGGCGACGACGGCTCCATTGATCACCGAGCTGTCGTAGCCGAAGAGGAAACCGCCCATTGCGGCCGCGGCCGCAATGAAGATGACGTGGCCGAGATGCTCAGGCCTGGCCTTACGGCCTTCGGGCAACTGCGGTGTGCTGGTCACGTGTACTCCTGGGGCCGCCCGGCAGCGGCGCCGGACGTGGGGGGCGAGCCCTTCAAGTGGCGCACAAGATCACGCCGCCCACCACTTGAAGGTAAAAGCAACGTTGCAGAGACTATTCGTTCAAGTTTCGAAGTCAAGACCGCCCTCCGGATCAACCGAACGGCATCCCAGGTCATCTCGCGTTCAAGTTTTGAAGATCAAGTGAAGACGGGGTGACCGCGATCGTGCGGTGTCAACTCAGCGGAGTCGCTGGCTGATCACCTTGGAGACCCCGTCACCCTGCATGGATACGCCGTAGAGCGCGTCCGCGACCTCCATCGTCCGCTTCTGGTGCGTGATCACGATCAGCTGCGAGGACTCCTGGAGCTCCTGCATGATCCGGATCAGCCGCTGGAGGTTGGTGTCGTCGAGCGCCGCCTCGACCTCGTCCATCACATAGAACGGGCTCGGCCGGGCTTTGAAGATCGACACCAGCAGCGCTACGGCGGTCAGCGACCGCTCGCCGCCCGACAGCAGCGAGAGCCGCTTGACCTTCTTGCCCGGGGGCCGCGCCTCGACGTCCACGCCCGTGGTGAGCATGTTGTCGGGATCGGTCAGAATCAACCGGCCCTCGCCGCCCGGGAAGAGCCGCGAGAAGACACCCTCGAACTGGCGGGCCGTGTCCCGGTAGGCGTCGGTGAAGACCTGCTCGACACGCTCGTCGACTTCCTTGATCACCTGGAGTAGGTCGGCCCTGGTCTTCTTCAGGTCTTCAAGCTGCTCGGAGAGGAACTTGTGGCGCTCCTCCAGCGCGGAGAACTCCTCAAGAGCAAGCGGATTCACCTTCCCGAGCTGCTCATACGCCCGTTCGGCGGACTTGAGCCGCTTCTCCTGCTCACCCCGTACGAAAGGTTTCGGCTGGTTGCGCGGGTGCGCAGGGTCATCGGGCAGGTCCTCTCCCTCGGCGGGCGGTGACGGCGGCACCAGCTGGTCAGGCCCGTACTCCGCGATCAGCCCGGCCGGTTCCACGCCGAGCTCCTCCAGAGCCTTGGTCTCCAACTGCTCGATCCGCAGCCGCTTTTCCGCCCCGAGTACCTCGCCGCGGTGAACTGAATCCGTGAGTTTGTCGAGCTCGCTCTTGAGGTCGCGCCCCTGGTTGCGGGCTGCGCTCAGCTCCTGTTCGCGCTCGGCCTTGGCCGCCTCGGCCGCGACCCGCTCCGCCTCGGCCCGCACCAGCGAAACCTCGACATGCGCCAGCAACTGGCGGGCACCGCTCGCCACAGCGGAAGCGACCTCCGCCTCGTGGCGCAGCCGGGCGCGCCGCTGTTCGGCGCGCGCCCGTGCCTCGCGCTCGGCGCACGCTCCCCGGTCGAGTGCGTCCGCGCGCCCCGCGAGCCCCTTGACGCGCTCCTCGTGCGTACGGACCTGGAGGCGGGCCTCCATCTCGGTCTGGCGGGCGTTGGCACCGTCGGCGGCGAGCCGGTCCCGTACATGCGTATCGGGCTCCTCCTCGATGGGAGCCTCCTCGGCGACGAGCAGTCGCTCGGCCAGCTCCTCGGCCTCCTCCCGCGCCCGCTCCAGCGCCTCCTGCGCCCTGGCGACGGCCGCGGTCGTCCGCTCGGCCTCGCCCACAGCGCCGCGGGCCTGCCCGGCGAGCCGTCCCAGCTGCCCCGACACGGCCGACTTCTCACGGTCGGCGGCCCGGCGGCGCTCCCCCAACTCCTCCACCAGCGCGGCACATTCACGGCGACGCCCGGTGGCCTCCTGCTGGGCGGCGGCCAGCTCCTCGCACTGGACAGCCAGCTCCTCCAGCTCGGCGGCCGCCTCGTCGACAGATGCCTGCACCTCCAGCAGGCTCGGCGCTCCGGCGGAACCGCCCTGCGCGAAGTGCGCCCCGAGGACGTCGCCTTCGGCGGTCACGGCGGTGAGTTCGGGCTGCGAGTAGACCAGATCCTCGGCGTCCTCCAGCGTCCCGACGACGACCATGCCCCGCAGCAGCCGGCGCACGGCGGGCATCAGCTCATCGGGCCCGCGCACCAGATCGGCGGCGTACGCGGGCCCGTCCGCGCGCCGCGTCGGCGGTACGGATTCGGGGGCGCCGCCCAGCAGTATTGCCGCGCGCCCCGCGTCCGTCTTGCGGAGCAGCCGCAGCGCCTCGGCGGCGGTCGCCGGGGCCGACACGGCGACGGCGTCCGCGGCCGCGCCCAGCGCCGCCGCGACCGGCACCTCATAGCCGGGAGCCACGGTGAGGAGCTCGGACGCCGGGCCGAGCAGGCCGCTCAGCCGGTCCTGCGCGGCCAGCAGCGCACCTGTGCCGTCCTTGCGGCGCAGGCCCAGGGCGAGCGCCTCGCGGCGGGCGGCCACGGCCGCGCGTTTGCGTTCGGCGGTGGTGAGGGCCTCGCGGGCCGCGCTCAGTGCCGCCTCCGCTTCCGCCAGTTCGCGCTTGGCCGCGTCGTGCTGATCGCCGAGCGCGGAGTCGTCGGCGTCGAGCCCGTCGACCTCAGCCTTGAGCTGCTCGTACTCCTCCTGGGCGGACACAGCCCGCTCCTGGGCCCCGTCGCGTGCGGCGGCCAGCCGGTCGATTTCGGCCTGCGCCGATCCGGCCCGCGAACGGGCGGCGTTGACCTGACCGCCCAGGCGGGCCAGTCCCTCGCGCCGGTCGGCGATCGACCGCGCGACATCCTTGAGCCGCCGCTCCTCGACGGCCAGTTCCCGCTCCAGCTCGGCGCGGTGCGCGACGGTGTCCTCCAGCGCGCGCTCGGCCGCCTCCAGCGCGGCCTCGAGCTCGGCCTCCTGCTCGCGGATCCTGGCGGCCTCACGCTCCATGTCCTCGGGGTCGCGGCCGCGCCGCTCGTCCGCGGGCGCCGCGGTAGCGCTTTTCACCCGCGCGTCGGCCAGCGAGATCGTGCCGCGCACCCGCTCGGCCAGCTGGGACAGCTCGTACCAGCCCTGCTGCGCCTGCTGCAGCCGCGGCGCGAGGCGCCGTACGTCGTCCTCCAGGTCCGCCTCACGGCTCAGCGCCGCCTTGAGCTCCGCCTCGGCGGCGTCCTTGCGTTGCTTGAGCGCGGCCTCGTCGGCGATCTCGCCGCGCAGCGCCTCCCGCAGCCGTACGAGATCGTCGGCCAGCAGCCGCAGCCGGGCATCGCGCAGATCGGCCTGGATGACGGCGGCCCGCCGCGCCACGGCGGCCTGCCGCCCCAGCGGCTTGAGCTGCCGGCGCAGCTCGTCGGTCAAGTCCTGTACGCGGGCGAGGTTGGCCTGCATCGCGTCGAGCTTCCGCAGCGCCTTCTCCTTGCGCTTGCGGTGCTTGAGGACGCCGGCGGCCTCCTCGATGAAGGCCCTGCGGCCCATCGGATCGGCGTGCAGTACGGAGTCGAGCTGGCCCTGCCCGACGATGACGTGCATCTCGCGGCCGATGCCGGAGTCGGACAGCAGTTCCTGGATGTCGAGGAGCCGGCAGGTGTCGCCGTTGAGCTGGTACTCGCTACCGCCGTTGCGGAACATGATCCGCGTGATGGTGACCTCGGCGTAGTCGATGGGGAGCGCGCCGTCGGAGTTGTCGATGGTGAGGGAGACCTCGGCGCGGCCGAGCGGGGGCCGCCCGGTCGTCCCGGCGAAGATGACGTCCTCCATCTTCCCGCCGCGCAGCGATTTGGCTCCCTGCTCACCCATGACCCAGGAGAGCGCGTCCACCACATTGGACTTGCCGGAGCCATTGGGCCCCACTACACAGGTGATGCCCGGCTCGAACCGCAGCGTGGTGGCGGAGGCGAAGGATTTGAACCCGCGCAGGGTCATGGCCTTGAGGTGCACGCCGCCGGACTCTACCTTTCCCTCTCGGTTTCACCCATGAAGGTGCAGGGCACATCAGACGTTAAGAGAAGCACCGTAGGAGGCGGGGGGCAAAGAAAGAAGGGACGCCGAAGCGTCCCTTGCATATCTTGCGCGATGTATCTCCAGAGATCGCCGTGCTCAGGTGAGCGCAGGCTCCGCCTGGGGTACGTCGATGTCGATGCCGTCAAGCAGCGACTCTCCAGGGTGCTGAGCGACAGCAGCGTTGAGCGCGTCGTTCTCGGACTGAATCCGTACAAGCTCGGATTCGAGGTCCTGGACGCGCTGCTGAAGCCGTCGCATCTCGGCGAGGAGTCGCGGGTCGGAACCGCCGACGTAACCGAGAAGCGCCTTTGCCATGATGGATGGTCCTCCACACTGAGTGACCGACCGAAGCGGTGTGGGTCGTGAGGGATTCGCACCCGCGGTGTTCGACAGTGCTTGTTACTGCTGATATTGCTGCGATTCTTACTGCCAAACAGCTAAGGTGCGCGGGGACTTCCAGCGTCTCACCAAAAAGTTTGACGGTCAACACGATCACGCCCCGCATCAACGGGCAAACCCGGGCGCGTCCGGCCGCGAAACGTGCGGCGGAGCCTCATCTGCGGGGCCCTTGGGGCGTAGAGATCATTGTTACTGGCGCAGCCTGGCACGACAAGCCCTTCTTGGCAACCACCAGGTCATTCCGCCAAAGGCAGGTGCCTGCGGCATGCGTTTTGGACCGCCGCGGCGACGGAATCTCCTGTGATCTTCAGCGGATCGCGAAGTCCTCGTAGTCCCCGCGCGGAGTGCCCCAGATCTCAGTTACACCGTCGACCTGCCCGGGTGTGTCGCCGGAACGCAGCCACTCCAGCAAACGGTGGCAATTCTCACGTGACCCCTCTGCCACAACCTGCACTCTGCCGTCGTCGAGATTGACCGCGAATCCCGTAAGGCCGCCGATCTCCAGAGCATTTGCCCTGGTGAACCAGCGGAAGCCCACTCCCTGTACCCGGCCGCGTACCCAGGCGGTGAGCCGTGCAACATCATCCATGGGTGCACGCTAACCGGCCACTTCCTCTCTGGGCACTTCGCCCCCATGCGTCATGGCGTACAGTCCGGTCGCAATGAGCTCACCCGTATGGGTGAGTCTGCTTTGATATTTGACCGTCGAGCATCGTCGAGCATGAGGAAGGCACTGCAGATGGGACGCCATAGCCGGAAGAAGCGGGCAACTGTGCCCGTGCGCACCGGGTTGCTCGGTGCTTCCGCAGCCATGGCGGTAGGGGCCGTTGCCGTCGCGTCCGGCTTGGTGCCGGACGGCGACAAATTCAACGTCAGCGGCGGCAGCGAGTCGAGCGGGCAGGTACGCACCGAGGGCTCGGCGAAGCTGCAGACGCAGGGCAACGCGAGCCCCGAGCCGACGAGCGGGGCCTCGGCCTCCGCGAGCCCGAGTGCCACCCGCCCGCAGGCCCCGTCGAAGACCCCCTCCCCCACGCCTACCAAGCCGTCGGCGACGCCCTCGAAGCAGACGAAGGCCCCGGAGAAGCGGAAGGAGAGCAGCGCGCCTCCGCCCCGTACCGAGACGCGCACCTCCGACCGTCCGTCCGAGCAGGCCAAGCCCGTGGCCCCGGGCGCTGAGGCCGTCGAGGCCGAGGTACTCAGCCTGGTCAACAAGGAGCGCGCGAAGGTGGGGTGCAGCCCGGTGCGGTCCGATGCCGCACTGGCGGATCTCGCCGGGGACTTCAGCGACGACATGGCCGCGCGTGGCTTCTTCGACCACACGGACCCCGGAGGGGCGACCCCCTGGGACCGTGCCGCAAAGGCGGGCGTGCAGGGGCTCGGCGGCGAGAACATCGCCCGCGGGCAGGCCGACGCAGCCGCTGTGATGAACTCCTGGATGAACAGCGACGGTCACCGCGCGAACATACTCAATTGCGCCTACAAAACGCTGGGCGTCGGTGTGCACCTGGGTGACGGCGGCCCCTGGTGGACCCAGGACTTCGGCTTCTGAGGCCCTGCATTTCACTCTCTCCTGGTCAGCGCTGCGCCGGAGTAAGGTGGCCGTCATGGGCGACGGCCACCCCTTCGACGTCAACGAACTGCGGCGGCGCGTCGACGGCGTGAGCGAGAAGATGCTCTCCCAGACACTGCACGCCCTGGAGCGCGACGGCCTGGTGCACAGGGACGCACAGCCCACGAGTCCACTGCGGGTGGACTATGACCTGACTCCGCTGGGACGCGCCGTCGCCGAGCGGCTGCTCGGGCTGATCTACCTGGTGGAGGGCCGGATGACCGAGGTGCTGGCAGCTCGCGAGCGTTACGACAGCGTGCGCGTCAGCCGTGGCGGCCGCTGACAGCGCGGGCAGAAGTAGCTGGACCGGTTCATCCAGGGGCGTCGGCGCACGGGTGTGCCGCAGCGACGGCAGGGCTCGTCCTCTCGCCCGTAAGCGTCCAACGACCGGTCGAAATAGCCTGATTCGCCGTTCACGTTCACATAGAGGCTGTCGAAGCTGGTACCGCCGACGGCCAGGGCCGCGTTCATCACGTCCCGTACATGATGGAGCAGTTCGGTCGAGCGGGGGCGTGTGAGGGTCGCGGTGGGGCGCTCGTAGTGGAGCTTCGCGCGCCACAGCGCCTCGTCCGCGTAGATGTTCCCGACCCCGCTGATCAGCGACTGGTCCAGCAGCGCGCGCTTGACCGTTGTACGGCGCAGGCGCAGCGCGGTGTGGAAGGCCGCGTCGTCGAAGGCCGGGTCGAGCGGATCGCGCGCGATGTGCGCGATGACGTCGGGCAGCCCCTCGGGGGTGTTGTCGTGCAGCGAAAGACCGCCGAAGGTGCGCTGGTCGACGAAGCGCAGCTCGGTGCCGAGGGGGTCGTCGAAGCGGATCCGGATCCGCAGATGCTTCTCGTCGGCGGCGTCCTCGGGCTGGACGAGCAGCTGCCCGCTCATGCCCAGATGACCGAGGATCGAGGCGTCCGTGTCCGCGAGCGGCAGCCAGAGGTACTTGCCGCGGCGGCGGGCGATGCCGACGCTATGTCCCTTGAGACGCGCCGCGAAGTCCTCGGCGCCGGCCGGATGGCGACGGACCGCCCGCGGGTGCAGGACCTGCACCTCGGCGATCGTACGGCCGCTGACCCAGCGCTGGAGTCCGCGACGTACGACTTCGACCTCGGGCAGCTCGGGCACGGGGCTCCTTCGGGCAACTCTCACGGTGATGCCCGCAGCGTACCGCTGTGCCGGACGACGAAACCGGTGAGGCCCCTGCGCTCCAGGGGGAGCGAGGAGCCTCACGGGAAAGCGGAACGTCGACTCAGGCCGTGGCCCGGTCCGCGGGTTGCGGGGTCGAAAGGATGTCGGCGACCCCTCCGTCGGACTCGTCGGCGGCGTCGGACGCCTCGGGCGTCGCGTCGGCCGCCGCCTCGGCTTGGTCCTTCGCCGCGGCCAGGCGCTCGTCCGCGGCGGCACGGATCTCCCGCCAGGCGGACTCCGCCGCCTGCTGCTCCGCCTCCTTCTTGCTGCGGCCGGTGCCGGTGCCGTACGAGACACCACCGACGCGGGCGGCAGCAGTGAAGGTCTTCTCGTGGTCCGGGCCGGTCTCGGTGACGAGATACTCCGGGACTCCGAGCCCCTCGGCGGCGGTGAGCTCCTGGAGGCTGGTCTTCCAGTCCAGGCCCGCGCCAAGGTTCGAGGACTTCTCGATCAGCGGATCGAAGAGCCGGTGCACCAGCTCCGACGCCGCCTCGAGGCCCTGGTCGAGATAGACCGCACCGATCACCGCTTCCAGGGTGTCGGCGAGGATGGACGCCTTGTCCCGGCCACCCGTGCCCTCTTCGCCCCGGCCGAGCCGGATGAAGGAGCCGAGTTCAAGGCCGCGACCGACCTCCGCCAGCGCACGCGAATTGACCACCGCGGCCCGCAACTTGGCCAGCTGGCCTTCGGGCAGGTCGGGGTGGGTGCGGTACAGCGTGTCGGTGACCACCAGACCGAGCACCGAATCCCCGAGGAATTCGAGCCGCTCATTGGTGGGCAGACCGCCGTTCTCGTACGCGTACGAACGGTGGGTCAGCGCACGCACCAGAAGGGCGGACTCTAGGTGATACCCGAGCCGCCCTTCCAGAAGCGTGTGGGACGAGGCTGCGTTGGCTGTGTTTACTGCGTCTGCCTGCTTCTTGGCATTGGACAGCTCAGACATCGGGCCTCTCACCAGCCGCTCAGACCTCGAGGACCTGGCGCTTGTTGTAGGTGCCGCAGCTCGGGCACGCGATGTGCTGCTGCTTCGGCTCCTGGCAACGCTCACACGAAACCAGGGTGGGGACCGCAGCCTTCCACTGCGACCGGCGGTGGCGCGTGTTGCTGCGCGACATCTTCCGCTTCGGAACAGCCACGGCTACTTCTCCTGCTTCTCGTCGACGCCCGCATCGGCGCCGCCCATGTTGTCCTTCTCGCCGTCCTGAATGGTCTCGGCGAGTCCCTGCAAAGCCGCCCAACGAATGTCGACGGCGTCGTGATGGTGATCCGGGTTCTCGTCCAGCCTGACCCCGCACTGGGGGCACAGGCCGGCACAGGTCTCCCGGCACACCGGCTGCATCGGCAGTGCGAGCACCACCGCATCACGCAGCACGGGCTCGAGGTCGAACAGGCCGTCCTCGAGAAAGAGCCTGTCCTCGTCCTCGGCGTCGTCGACGGGTTCCGCAGTGCGACTGCGGCCCCGGTCGTCGGCGTCGGGGTACGTGAACATCTCCTGGAAATCCGCCGCAGCCTCCTGGCGCAACGGCTCCAGACACCTTACGCACTCCCCCTCGGCCGATGCACGCGCGGTGCCTGTGACAAGCACACCTTCCATGACCGACTCCAGGCGGAGGTCGAGCTCCACGGGCGAGCCCAGAGGCACTCCGATGACCCCTTCGATACCGAAGTCCTTGGGGGCCGGGACCGAGCGGGTCAGCCGCTGGAGCGCACCAGGACGCCGCCCCAGCTCGTGTGTGTCGAACACGAGGGGGTTGCGGTGGTCGAGACGCGTGCTCAGGGCTTTTCCTGCTTTCGGTTCGTGCGGAGGGGCCGTCCCGATTCGGATACGAAGCGGGCAGCCGAGATCGCGAAACTACGCGCGACCGAAGAGCCAGGATACTGGACGGGCCGCTGTAGACCCAATCCGGTGCTTCCGGGCGGCTTCCTCAGCGCCCCTGCTCATAACGGCGCAGCTGCTCGAGGTCGATCATGCTGGTGTCGAACAGGCTGGTCTCGTCGAGGGCCGCGCCCTGCTGCTGGACCTGCTGCTGGTGCTGGTCCTGCTGCTGCACCGGCTGCTGGTAGGCGTACGGGTCCTGCTGGACGTACTGCTGGTCGTAGCCCTGCTGCTGGTACGCGGCGTACGGATCGGTCTGATAGCCGGCGTACGCCTCCTGCGGCTGGTAGGCGTACGGATCCTGCTGCGGGACCTGGGCCGGGATCTGCGGTTGCGGCTCGGCCTGCGGCTGGTACTGGTGCTGCGGCTGGACCTGCGGCTGCGGCTGGACCTGCGGCTGCGGCTCGGCCAGCTCCGCGAGACCGGCCAGATAATCCGCGTCGCTCGCGTGCTGCTGCGGGCCCGCCGCGTCCTGGGCGGCCATGTGCTCACCGAGGGCGTCGCTGGTGGTCCGGCCGTGCAGCTTCTGGCGGCCGCGGCCGACCGCGTCACGGGTCTTGGAGAGCACCGCTTCGAAGGCGCCGAGCTTGGCGTCGACGTACTCGTCCGCGCGCTGGATGAGTGTCTGCGGGTCCGCGCTGTACTCCGGGGCGTCGTCCTCGGCAGGGTCGATGTAGCCCTGCTCGTCCAGGCCGGGGCCGCGGCCGAGCAGCTTCTCGCGGCCGCGGTCGACGGAGCCGATGGTCTTGGTGAGGACAACCTCGAAGTTGGCGAGCTTGGAGTCGACGTAGTCGTCGGCCTCGGCGCGGATCTCCTCGGCCTCCCGGCGGGCCTCGGTGAGGATGCGTTCCGCCTCGTCCTGGGACTGGCGGGCGACCTGCGTGTCCGAGATCAGCGAGCCGCGCTCGGCGTGGGCGCTCTCGATGATCCGCTCGGCCTCCTGGCGGGCCTGCTCGACCAGCTGCTCACGGCCGCCGATCAGCTCCTGGGCCTGGGCCAGGGATCCCGGCAGGGCCTGCCTGACCTCTTCGAGCATGGCGAGCAGCTCGGCGCGGTTGACCACGCAGGAGGCCGACATGGGCATGGACCGGGCGTTCCCGACCGCCTCGACGATCTCGTCGAGCTTCTTTTGGACGTCCACCGTGTGTTCGCCACTCTCTACAGCTGATGGGAGACGGACGCAACGACTGTACGGGCAGTCGGCGCCCGCCCGACACCGGGTGACGGCCTGTCAGCCCGTCACTTCTCGGCGAGGCGCCGGGTCAGTGCCTCGTGGACCACGGGCGGCAGCAGGTGGGAGACGTCGCCGCCCCAGGCAGCGACCTCCTTGACCAGACTGGAGGAGAGGAAGCTGTAGGTGGGGTTGGTCGGGACGAAGAGGGTCTCGACGCCCGAGAGGCCGTTGTTCATCTGGGCCATCTGCAGCTCGTAGTCGAAGTCGCTGACCGCCCGCAGGCCCTTGACGATGGCCGGGATGTCGCGCTGCTTGCAGAAGTCGACGAGGAGGCCGTGGTGGGACTCCACCTCGACGTTCCCGTAGTCGCGGGTGACCTGGCGGATCAGGTCCATCCGCTCTTCGACGGTGAACAGTCCCTGCTTGGACTGGTTGATCATCACCGCGACATGTACGACGTCGTACAGCTTGGAGGCGCGGGCAATGATGTCGAGGTGTCCATTGGTGATGGGGTCGAATGACCCCGGACAGACTGCGCGGCGCAACTTACGTCCCTCGCTCTCCGGTCCGGTCATCGTGCGTCTTCGCACGATGAGGCGGCGAGACCGTACCAAAGCGTGCCCTCGCCGTAACGACGGGCCCGCAATGGCTCGAAGCCCTGCGGCCATATGAACTCGCCACCTCTGGTGCTGCGCTCCACGGTGGCGAGAGCATCGTCCGCGAGCCAGCCCTGGGCGCGGAGTGTGAGCAGAATCTCGCGAAGATCGTCGTCGGTGACGGCGTACGGAGGGTCGAGGAAGACGACGTCGTACGGGGCGTCGGGGGCCGGACCTGTCACGATCTGTTCCGCTTTGCCGCTACGCACCTCGGCGCCGGGCAGGCCGAGCGCCCGGACGTTCTCCCGGACGATGCGGGCGGCGCGGCTGTCGGCCTCGACGAGCAGGGCGTGGGACGCCCCGCGGGAGAGCGCCTCCAGGCCGACGGCGCCTGAGCCCGCGTACAGATCGGCGACGCGGATGCCGCTGAGCGTTCCGAGGAGCGACTCCCAGCTGGAGAAGAGCCCCTCGCGAGCGCGGTCGGATGTGGGGCGGGTGCCGGTGCCGGGCGGGACGGCGATACGGCGTCCGCCGGCCGCGCCGGCGATCACGCGGGTCATGGCTGTCGGTCCTCGTCGGGTTGTGGGGGGGGTGCGGATACGGCGGGTGCACACCCCACGATATTGCTTCCGCGGCTGCCGGTGCGGGGCGGACCGCTCTCCTCCGGGCCCTCAGCCCTTGTCGAGGTACTGCTCCCGCTCCGTGTCGAGCAGCGCGTCCAGCGCCGTACGCAGTCCGGGCAGCCGCTCGAGGTCCGGGTCGTCGGCGACGATCGCCACCGCCTCCTCGCGGGCGGCCGCGATGACCTCCTCGTCGTCGATGACGGTGAGCATCCGCAGCGAGGAGCGCACGCCGGACTGGGCCTGGCCGAGGACATCGCCCTCGCGGCGCTGTTCGAGGTCGATACGGGAGAGCTCGAAGCCGTCGAGAGTGGCGGCGACCGCGCCGAGCCGGGCCCGGGCGGGGCTCGCCTCGGGCATCTCGGTGACCAGCAGACACAGCCCGGGAGCCGAGCCACGGCCGACCCGGCCGCGCAGCTGGTGCAGCTGCGATACGCCGAACCGGTCCGCGTCCATGATCACCATGGCGGTGGCGTTGGGGACGTTGACACCGACCTCGATGACGGTGGTGGCCACCAGGACGTCCACATCGCCGGCGGCGAACCGGCGCATGACGTCGTCCTTGTCGTCGGGCTGCATCCGCCCGTGCAGCACCTCGACGCGCAGGCCGCTCAGCGGCCCCTTGGCGAGCTGCTCGGCGATCTCGATCACGGCGAGCGGCGGGCGCTTCTCGGCCTCGTCCTCGGCGGACTTCTTCTTCGGATCGTCGTCGCCGTCGCCGATACGGGGACACACGACGTACGCCTGGTGTCCCTTCTCCACTTCCTCGCGCACGCGCTCCCAGGCGCGCGCGAGGAAGTGCGGCTTGTCCTGGGCGGGGACCACATGGCTGGCGATCGGCGAACGCCCGGCCGGCAGCTGGTCCAGGACCGAGGTCTCCAGATCGCCGAAGACCGTCATCGCGACCGTACGGGGAATGGGGGTGGCGGTCATGACGAGCAGGTGCGGGGGCTGCTTGCCCTTGGAGCGCAGGGCGTCACGCTGCTCCACGCCGAAGCGGTGCTGCTCGTCGACGACGACCAGACCCAGATCGTGGAACTGCACCTTGTCCTCGATCAGCGCGTGCGTGCCGATCACGATCCCGGCCTCGCCGGTCACCAGGTCGAGCAGCGCCTGCCGCCGCGCGGCCGCGCCCATCGAGCCGGTCAGCAGCACCACCTTGGTGGCGTGCTCCGCGCTCCCAAGCATGCGGCCCTCCGCCAGTTCGCCCATCATCTCGGTGATCGAGCGGTGGTGCTGCTGTGCAAGGACTTCGGTGGGCGCGAGCATGGCGGCCTGGCCGCCCGAATCCACGACGGCGAGCATCGCCCGCAGCGCGACCATCGTCTTGCCGGATCCGACCTCTCCCTGGAGGAGGCGGTGCATCGGGTGCTCGGTCGCCAGATCGTCGAAGATCTCCTTGGAGACCTTCTGCTGGCCCTCGGTGAGGGTGAAGGGCAGCTTGGCGTCGAAGGCGTCGAGCAGTCCGTCCGGCCTGGGCCTGCGTGCCACGGCGGGGAGTTGGGTGTCGGCGTACCGCCGGCGGGCGAGGGCGACCTGGAGAACGAACGCCTCGTCCCACTTCAGGCGCTGCCGCGCGTCCTCGATGTCCGCCTTGGTGTCCGGCCGGTGGATCTTGAGCAGTGCCTCGGGCAGTGATGCGAACCCACGTCCCTCGCGCAGCACGGGCGGCAGTGGATCGACGGCTTCCACGGCCCTGGGCAGCACCGCGTCCACCGCTTTGGTGATCTTCCAGGACTCCAGGCCCTTGCAGGCCGGGTAGATGGGGATCAGCTTGCCCGCGAAGGCGTCCACGGCGTCGTCACCGCTGTCCGCGCCCAGCGGTACATACGTGGGGTGCGCGAGCTGCAGCTTGTGGTTGAAGACGGACACCTTGCCGGCGAACATCCCGCGGCTGCCCGGCGGCAGGTCCTTGTGCGGCTTGTGGATTCCCCGTCCGAAGAAGACCAGCTGGAGCCGGCCGCTGCCGTCGGTGAGGGTGATCTCCAGGCGCTGGCCACGGCCGTGGTTGAACTTCAGCACCCGGGAGTCGGCCACCTGAGCGACCACGGTGACGTCCTCGTCCAGCGGCAGATCGGCCAGCCTGGTCAGCTGGCCGCGCTCCTCGTACCGGCGTGGATAGTGATGCAGGAGATCGCCGACCGTATGCAGGTCGAGGTGCTCGGCCATCACCTTCGCGGTGGCGGCGCCGAGCGTGTTCTTCAGAGGTTCGTCGAGCGCGGGCACGCGATCCATTGCACACCACACCACTGACAGACGTCGCGCACCTGTGGATATCCGCTGGTCACGACGGTGCCGCGAGCCGCCCTACGGCGCCCCCTACTCCACCCCGACGAGCAGGGGCGTCGACCCTCGCCCGCCCCGGTACACCAGCGTGTCCACCGCCAGGTAGCCGTCCCGTACGTACCTCTCCAGGCGCGCCGCCACCGCGTCGCCGTCCGGGACGTCCTCTCCCAGGACCAGCGTCACCAGTTCTCCCCCTGCCGCCAGCATCCTGTCCAGCACCGCCTCCGCAGTGGTCGCCAGATCCGCGCCGATCACCGCCACGTCGCCGTCGATCAGGCCCAGGACGTCTCCGGCCTGGCACACGCCCGCCGTCGTCCACGACTGCCGTTCCGCGACGGCGAGTTCGGCGTAGCGCGTCGCGCCCGCCGCCGCTGTCATGGCGACCACGTCCTCGTCGAAGCGGCGGTCCGGCTCGTGCACGGCGAGGGCCGCGATGCCCTGGACCGCCGCGCGGGTCGGGATGAGGGCGACCCGTACACCCTCTGTGCGGGCCTGTTCGGCGGCTGCCGCGGCGGTGTGGCGGAGCTCCGCGGAGTTCGGGAGGAGGACCACCTCGCGCGCGTGGGCGCGGCGGATCGCGTCGA
Organism: Streptomyces sp. NPDC000880; assembly: GCF_053599675.1. Classification (NCBI taxonomy): domain Bacteria; kingdom Bacillati; phylum Actinomycetota; class Actinomycetes; order Kitasatosporales; family Streptomycetaceae; genus Streptomyces; species Streptomyces sp. NPDC000880. The sequence goes on from NZ_JBSFMS010000064.1 coordinate 23,813, forward strand.
CCAGTTCGCCGCTGGCCGGCGGCTCCCCCGGGCGGGCGAGCACCGTTGTGGCACCCGCCTCCGCGCACAGGCCCGCCAGGCCCTCCCCGGGGACGACCACGACAACCGCCCGCTGCACCTGTTCCCGCTCCCGTGACACGGCCTCGGTGTCGAAGTGCGTGATGCGGATCCGGTACGGCCGCCCCGCCTCGACGCCCGCCTCCACCGCCGCGCCCGCGTCGTCGACGTGTACGTGGACGTTCCACAGGCCGTCCCCGCCGACGACGACGAGCGAGTCACCGAGCCCGTCGAGCCGGGTCCGCAGCCGGGCCACCGCCGCATCGTCCGCCTCCAGGAGGTAGATCACCTCGAAGGCCGGGCCCCCGTCGTCGCACGGCTCCATGCCCGGGGCACCGAGCTCATGGCGTACATGAGCCAGCACAGGCGCGACCGGGGTCTCCCCCGTCACCGCCTCGACCAACGCCCCGAGCACCATGAGCAGCCCGCGCCCGCCCGCGTCCACGACCCCCGCGCGCTCCAGCACGGCGAGCTGCCCGGGGGTGGCGTCCAGTGCCTGCCGCGCCCCCTCGTACGCCGCCCGCACCGCATCGTGCGGAGACGCGTCCGCGGCCTGCGCCGCCGCCCCCGCCACGCTCAGGATCGTCCCCTCGACGGGATGCGCGACCGCCTCGCGCGCCAGAGCGGCGGCCCGTTGCAGCGCGCCGGCCAGGTGATCTCCGTCTCCCAGCCGCTCCGCCATGCCCCGCAGCAGTTGCGCCAGGATCGTCCCGGAGTTCCCACGGGCGCCGATCAGCGCCCCGTGGGCCATCGCCCGCACCACGTCGGCCGGCGCGGGCGCCGACGACCGCGTCTCGTGCGCGGCGAAGACCGCCTCCACGGCCTGGGCCGCGGACTCCACCGTCATATAGAGATTGGTGCCGGTGTCCCCGTCCGCGACCGGATAGACATTGATTGCGTCGATCTCCTCGCGCTCTCGGCCCAGTGCCTCCAGTGCCAGTGAGCACCAGGTGCGTACCGCTGCGGCGTCGAGGGTCTGCGGCACCTGGTGATCCTCCTTGAACGGCCCGTACAGGGCCGTGGGCAGCGGGGTTGCACCGCAGGGTAGACCCCGGTCGGGAGCGGGGTCCGGGGCGGGTGCGGGAGAAGCCATGGTAGTTTCGTATCTCGGATGCAGTCGTTGTATGCTGCTCCGGTTGCCCGATGAAAGTCGGGCCATTCCCCCGGCAAAGCCACCGATCAGATCACTGATTCCGGCGCGCCGGATTCACTGTAAGTGCATCTGAAGTCTTTGGAGTGACCCGTGGCTGCCAACTGCGACGTCTGCGGCAAGGGGCCGGGCTTCGGCAACAGCATCTCGCACTCGCACCGCCGTACGTCCCGTCGCTGGAACCCGAACATCCAGCGTGTGCGTACCGTGGTCGGTGGGACGCCGAAGCGGCTCAACGCCTGCACCTCGTGCATCAAGGCCGGCAAGGTCTCGCGCTAACGCCGACTGTTCGTCGTAGCGCAGCCCCTCCGGTTGCCCTGAAAGCCGGTCCACCTCGGTGGACCGGCTTTTTGGCGTGCCCGTATCCGTACTCGTACGACGGTCACCGGAAGCGCCAGGCGTGATCGACCGGGCCGATCCCGCCCCCCAGCGGGAATCCGGCCGCGATCGCCCCGGTGACGTAATCCTTCGCGGCCCGCACGGCCTCCGGGACCCCCATCCCCTTCGCCAGACCCGACGCGACGGCGGACGCCAGGGTGCAGCCCGTCCCATGGGTGTGCCGGTTGTCGTGCCGGGGCGCGCGCAGCCAGTACTCCTCCGCGCCGTCCGTCAGCAGGTCCACCGCGTCGCCCGCGAGGTGCCCGCCCTTGATCAGCGCCCACCGCGGCCCGAAGCCGAGCACGGCGTCCGCCGCCCGCCGCATCCCCGTCTCGTCCTCGACCACCACACCCGTCAGTTGACCGACCTCGTCCAGATTCGGCGTGGCGACGGTGGCGAGCGGCAGCAGCTTCTTGCGTACGGAGTCGAGCGCGGAGGCGGCCAGCAGCGGGTCGCCGTGCTTGGAGACCCCCACCGGGTCGACGACCACTGGTGCGTCCACATCGGCCAGCAGCTCGGCGACGGTCTCGACGAGCGGCGCGGACGCCAGCATTCCGGTCTTCACGGCCTGTACGCCGATGTCGTCGACGACGCTGCGGTACTGCGCCCGTACCGCGTCGACCGGCAGCTCCCACGCGCCCTGCACACCCAGGGAGTTCTGCGCCGTGACCGCGGTGAGCACGCTCATGCCGTGTACGCCGAGCGCCAGCATCGTCTTCAGGTCGGCCTGAATGCCCGCGCCGCCGCCGGAGTCGGAACCGGCGACGGTGAGCACGCGAGGTGGTATGTCCATGCGCCCGAATCTACTTGCCGTCCTCGATGTCCCCGAAGTGGTCCCAGCCGCCCTTGCTGGTCCACGGCGCACCGTCGACCGTCACCTGCGGCAGCGCCGACGGGTTGAGCACCTCGCCGATCACCTTCCAGCGGGCCGGCAGCTTCACGTCCGGCGGGAAGGTCGCGACGATCGCGTGGTCCTCTCCCCCGGTCAGCACCCACTGCAGCGGGTCGACGCCCACGGCCTGGCCGATGTCGTTCATCTGCGAGGGGATGTCGATGGAGCCCGAGCGCAGGTCGATCCGGACCTTGCTGGCCTCCGCGATGTGCCCTAGGTCGGCGACGAGTCCGTCGCTGATGTCGCACATGGCGGTGGCGCCGAGGCCGGCCGCCGCGGGTCCCGCGTGGTACGGCGGCTCGGGCCGCCGGTGCGCCTCGACGAAGGCGCGCGGCGAACGGAAGCCGCGCGAGAGCACCGCGTGCCCGGCGGCCGACCAGCCCAACCAGCCGGTGTACGCGACGACATCGCCGGGCTTGGCGCCGGCCCGGGTGACCGGTTCGTGGTTGCGCAGATCGCCGAGCGCGGTGATCGCGAGGGTGATGACATCGCCGCGTACGACATCGCCGCCCACCACCGCGGCGCCGGCGACCTGGCACTCGTCGCGGATGCCGTCCATCAGCTCGGTGGCCCAGGTGACCGGGAGTTCGGCCGGTACGACCAGGCCGAGCAGCAGCGCAGTAGGGACCGCGCCCATCGCCGCGATGTCGGCCAGGTTCTGAGCGGCGGCCTTGCGGCCGACGTCGTACGCGGTCGACCAGTCGCGGCGGAAGTGCCGTCCCTCCAGCAGGACGTCCGTGCTCGCCACCACCCTGCGGTCGGGTGCGGCCACGACCGCGGCGTCGTCTCCGGGTCCGAGCCGGACCGCGGGGGTGGAGGTGAGCCGGGAGGTGAGCTCCCTGATGAGCCCGAACTCCCCCAACTCGCCCACAGTGCCCTTCACCGAGTCCCACCTCTCCGTCGTGCTGCCGGGGTGCCCGGCAGTGCTGCTTGCTTGCGGTCGCGGGCCGTCTGCGCCATAGGTACCGTCAAGAGATACGTCAACTTCTTCTTTCTGTACGCCACGCTGCGGGCATCACCCAGCGCGCGGGTCTCCCCTCGGCCCTCGGCGACGCGATACCGTGGCGTCCCTTCCACCCACATGATCCTCGTGGCCGCCCTGGAGGTTCCGTGGTACAGGCGTACATCCTCATCCAGACCGAGGTGGGCAAGGCGTCGACCGTCGCCGAGACCATCGGCAAGATTCCGGGAGTGATCCAGGCCGAGGACGTGACCGGTCCGTACGACGTGATTGTGCGTGCCCAGGCCGAGACGGTCGACGATCTCGGTCGCATGGTGGTCGCCAAGGTCCAGCAAGTGGACGGCATCACCCGCACCCTGACCTGCCCGGTCGTGCACCTGTAGCCCCCGTCTACGCTGGGCCGGTGACGATTTCCCGCCGTCGGCCCTTCCGTCTGTCCGCTGCCGCGCTGATGCTGCTGGCTGCCGCGGGCTGCTCCTCCACGGACGCAGCGGCGTCGATCACGGTTCCCAGCCCCCCGGCGGAGGAAGCCGCCCTGTGCAGCGCGCTGCACAAGGAGCTTCCGAAGTCCGTGGCCGGGCAGGACCGTAACGACCCTGAGCCTGCTTCCGAACTGACCGCCGGCTGGGGCGATACCGCGATCGTACTGCGCTGCGGCGTCCCCCGGCCGGAGGAGATGAGCGCCCCCCAGTCGGAGGGCGTGGGGGCGAACGGCGTCAACTGGCTACTGGAGGAAGAGCCCGAGGGCCCGCGCTTCACCACCACGTACCGCAAGACCTATGTCGAGGTCACGATGGACAAGCGGTACGCCCACGACATCACCCCGCTCGCCGAACTGGCCGGCGCCGTCAAGAAGACGGTGCCGGCCACGCTCGACGTTCGGTAGGCGCCTTGGTCCTAGCGCAGTCCGGTCGGGCGGCGCAGCGCCGCCTGGATCAGCCGGTCGACCAGCTCGGAGTAGCCGACGCCGCTCTCCTGCCACATCCGCGGGTACATCGAGATCGGCGTGAAGCCGGGCATGGTGTTGATCTCGTTGATGACGAACTCTCCGTTCTCCTGCAGGAAGAAGTCCGCGCGGACCAGTCCCTCGCAGGACGCGGCGTTGAAGGCCTCGACCGCGAGGCGACGCACCTCGGCGGTCTGCTCGTCGGTCAGCGGCGCGGGCACGAGACCGGCTGCGGAGTCGATGTACTTGGCCTCGAAGTCGTAGAACTCATGGGCGGTGACCGAAGGGATCTCGGCCGGGACGCTGGCGCGCGGGCCGTCCTCGAACTCCAGGACCCCGCACTCGATCTCGCGGCCGCGCAGCAGCGACTCCACCAGGATCTTGGGGTCGTGGCGCTGCGCCTCCCTGATCGCCTCGTCCAGGCCGGAGAGGTCGTCGACCTTGGTGATGCCCATGGAGGACCCGGCGCGAGCCGGTTTCACGAAGAGCGGCCAGCCGTGCTCGCCCGCGAAGTCGATGATCTTCTTGCGGGCGGCGGACGGGTCGAGCTCCCACTCGCGGGGGCGGATCACCTCGTACGGGCCGACGGGCAGGCCGAAGGAGATGAAGACACGCTTCATGTACTCCTTGTCCTGGCCGACGGCCGAGGCGAGGACGCCCGAGCCGACGTAAGGGACCCCGGAGAGCTCGAGGAGGCCCTGGAGGGTGCCGTCCTCGCCGTACGGGCCGTGCAGCACCGGGAAGACGACGTCGACCTCGCCGAGCGCCTTGGGTACGGCGCCGGGTTCGCTGTAGACGACCTCGCGGTTGGCGGGGTCGACGGAGAGCACGACAGCGCCCTCGGTCGAGTCGGCAAGCTGATCTACGCTCGGCGTCCGCCGGTCGGCGATCGCCATCCGGTCCGGTTCGTCGGCGGTCAGCGCCCAGCGGCCGTCCGTCGTGATGCCGATCGGCAGTACGTCGTACTTCGTACGGTCGATGGCGCGCAGAACGGCGCCGGCGGTGACCACGGAGATCCCGTGTTCGGAGCTGCGACCGCCGAAGACGACGGCTACGCGCGGCTTGCGGAGCTGCTGCTCAGGGCTCTGGGTGGGGTTCTCGCTGCTCATATCGCGATGAGACTACCGCTACCGGGGGCGTGGGGGATGCCCCCACAGGGCACAGCCTGCCAAGTCAGCGGCGCTCGGGCTTGGCGGAGCGTGACATCAGCTCCTTGAGCGCGACGAGTGGCGGCTTGCCCTCGTGGACGATGCCGACGACCGTTTCGGTGATCGGCATGTCGACGCCGTGCCGGCGTGCCAGATCGAGCACCGATTCACAGGACTTGACGCCCTCCGCGGTCTGCTTGGTGACCGCGATGGTCTCCTGGAGCGTCATGCCGCGGCCGAGGTTGGTGCCGAAGGTGTGGTTGCGGGAGAGCGGCGAGCAGCAGGTGGCCACCAGATCGCCGAGTCCGGCGAGGCCGGAGAAGGTCAGCGGGTCCGCGCCCATCGCGAGGCCGAGGCGGGTCGTCTCGGCCAGGCCGCGGGTGATCAGCGAGCCCTTGGTGTTGTCGCCGAGTCCCATGCCGTCCGCGATGCCGACGGCGAGGCCGATGACGTTCTTGACGGCGCCGCCGAGTTCGCAGCCCACCACGTCCGTGTTGGTGTACGGGCGGAAGTACGGGGTGTGGCAGGCGGACTGAAGCCGCTGGGCGACGGCTTCGTCGCGGCAGGCGACGACGGCCGCGGCCGGCCGGCGCTGGGCGATCTCCTTGGCGAGGTTGGGGCCCGTGATCACCGCGACGCGCTCGGCGGGGACCTCGGCGACCTCTTCGATGACCTCGCTCATGCGCTTGGCGGTGCCGAGTTCGACGCCCTTCATCAGGGAGACGAGGACGGTGTCGGCCGGCAGCCCCGGCGCCCATTCGGCGAGTTTGCCGCGGAGCGTCTGGGAGGGGACGGCGAGGACGGTGAAGTCCGCGCCGCGCAGCGCCTCGGCCGGGTCGGTGGTGGCCCGGAGCGAAGAGGGGAGCTCAATTCCCGGCAGATAGTCGGGGTTGATACGGGTGGTGTTGACGGCGTCGACGAGTTCGGCGCGACGGCCCCAGAGGGTCACCTCGCAGCCCGCGTCCGCGAGCACCATGCCGAAGGCCGTACCCCACGAGCCTGTTCCGAATACCGCTGCCTTGGTGGCTGCGCGCGTCACTTGGTGCCCTCCTCGGCGGCCTTGCGGCGCTGCTGTGCGAGTACTTGGCGCAGATCGTACGGCTTGGTGGGTGCCTGCTCGCCGCGCAGTTCCTCCAGCAGACCGGTGACCGCGGCCATGACGGCCTCCGTCGCCGCCCTCAGCAGCTCGGGCGTCGGCTCCTCGCCGTAGAAGCGGTCGAGGTCGACCGGCGGACCCGCCTTCACCTGGAGGGTCTTGCGCGGGAAAAAGCGGAACTTCTTCTCCTTCGCGTACGGCGGCATCGCCAAGTTGGCGCCCCACTGCGCGATCGGAATGACGGGTGCCTTGGTCAGCAGGGCCGCGCGTGCGACTCCGGTCTTCGCGGTCATCGGCCACATGCCGGGATCGCGGGTCAGAGTGCCCTCGGGGTAGAAGGCGACGCATTCACCGCTCTCCACCGCGTCCACAGCGGCGCGGAAGGCGCCGAAGGCGTTGGAGGACTCGCGGTAGACGGGAATCTGGCCGGTGCCTCGCAGCAGGGTCCCGACAACGGGCGCCTCGAAGAGCGCGGCTTTGGCGAGGAACCGGGGCACACGTCCGGTGTTGTACTGGAAGTGGCCGTACGAGAACATGTCGAGATACGAGTTGTGATTGACGGCGGTGATGAATCCGCCGTCCGCCGGAATGTGTTCCATTCCCCGCCAGTCCCGCTTGAACAGAACCAACAGCGGCGGTTTCGCGATGACCGCCGCCAGGCGGTACCAGAAGCCGATTCTACGGCGGGACACTCGGACACCCTCCTCTATTACCGGGTCACCGCCCGGCTGCTGGGGGTCAAGTGTCGCCCCAGGCCCCTGGTCTGTCGAGGACACGGTACGCCCCGGCCCCGGGCCCGGCCCTCAGGACCTTCGCGGGCTCGCGCCACAATGGAGCCCGATGCGCATGGACGGAGAGCTCGCCACGAACACCGACTCGATGGTCCGCTGGTCCCTGGTCGTCCCGCTGAAGCCCCTTGTACTGGCCAAGAGCAGGCTGGCCAAGACCGCGGACGACATTTTGCGGCCGCATCTCGCGCTCGCCTTCGCCCAGGACACCGTGGCCGCGGCGCTGGCCTGCGAGGCCGTGCGGGATGTGGCAGTCGTCACGGACGACCCGGCGGCCACGGCCGAGCTGGCGGCGCTGGGGGCGCGGATCGTCCCGGACTCCCCGGCGGCCGGCCTCAACGCGGCGCTGGCGCACGGGGCGGACGCGGTGCGAGCACTGCGGCCCGCGGCGGCGGTAGCCGCGCTCAACGCCGATCTGCCCGCACTGCGACCCGCGGAATTGGCACGGGTCCTTGCCCGCGCTTCGCTATTTCCAAGGGCATTTCTGACGGATGCGGCCGGAATCGGTACGACATTGCTCTCGGCGGCACCCGGCGTGGAATTGCGCCCCGCTTTCGGCGGCCGTTCCCGGCGTCGGCATTCGGCATCGGGAGCCACGGAAATCCTGCTCGAAGGCGCCGATTCGGTACGGCAGGACGTGGATACCGGGGACGATCTGGCCGCCGCGCTGGCACTGGGAGTGGGCCCGCGGACCGCGGAGCGCTGGGCGGCAGGCGCCCACGCTCTGGACGGCTGACAGGGCGGCTAGGCTGGCCCTTATGCAGGCGACCTCGTACACCTACGACTCCGAGACCCGCAGCGGGAGCGTGCTGCTCGACGACGGCTCCCCGGTGGAGTTCGACGCCGCGGCCTTCGACGCGGGCGGTCTGCGGCTGCTCCGGCCTGGCCAGCGCGTGCGCATAGAGACCGAGGGCGAGGGCGCGTCCCTGCGGATCACCCTGGTGACGCTGCAGACCCTCTGACCTGCGCCGCCGCCCCTCTTCAACGCCGCGGGCCGGGCTCCCAGAGGGGAAGCCCGGCCCGGCGCGTGAGTGGCCCTGTGAACCTTTGCCGCTTACTTCTTCCTGGCGGTGGTCTTCTTGGCGGTGGTCGTGCGCGCCGTCGTTTTCCGGGCGGGCGCCTTCTTGGCGGTGGCCTTCTTGGCCGGCGCAGTCTTCTTGGCGGTCGCCTTCTTGGCGGCGGTCTTCTTGGCCGTGGCCTTCTTGGCAGTCGCCTTCTTGGCGGCGGTCTTCTTGGCCGTGGCCTTCTTGGCGGTCGTCTTGCGCGCCGTCGTCTTCTTGGCTGCGGCCTTCTTCGCCGTGGCCTTCCTGGCGGTGGCCTTCTTGGCCGCGGCCTTGGCGGTCGCACGGCTGGGAGCCCCGCCCGAAAGGCTGCCCTTGGGAGCCTTCTTGACGGAGACCTCGCCGCCCCTCGGGAGCTTCTTCGAGCCGCTCACCAGGTCCTTGAAGCCCTGGCCCGCACGGAATCGCGGCACCGAGGTCTTCTTGACCCGTACGCGCTCACCCGTCTGCGGGTTGCGGGCGTAGCGAGCAGGACGGTCAACCTTCTCGAACGAGCCGAAGCCGGTGACCGAAACCCGGTCTCCGCCGACAACTGCGCGGACGATCGCGTCAAGTACCGCGTCGACAGCCTCGGCGGCCTGCTGACGGCCGCCGACCTTGTCGGCAATCGCTTCTACGAGCTGCGCCTTGTTCACGTCTTCCCCTTCGGAGACATTGCCGGGACGAATGCGTCCAGGCTTTTTCGCACGTTAGGCAGATATATACCGCAAATCAAACACGAAACGGGCTAATCACCCTAGTGCCGCAACGAAGTCGACCGTCGCGGAACTCTGGGTGTCAGTCGCCTTCAGGGAATCGGCCCTCGTTGAGGTCCTTCATGAAGCGGTCCAGACGCCTTGCCGCACCCGGGAGATCGTGCTTCGCCGCAGCCGTGACGACCAGCAGCTTCCGGGACAGCGCCATCCTTACGCCCTCCGGGACTTGCAGTTCACGCACCCTTGTGTGCGCTTCTTTCAATCGGGCGGCGACTGCCTCGTAGAGCTCGAGTTGGCTGTCGCGTTCCATGCACCGATTGTGCCATCTGAGGCGAGTTGTCGCCCGACGGGGTCTCAACAAGCGACTGCGCCCCCCACCGGACGGTGGGGGGCGCAGTCCGGGAAAAGCGCTGCTCAGACCTCAAGTGTGCGGGGCTTGAAGGCCGGTCGGGATGCCTCGTAAGTCGCGATGTCCGCTTCGTTCTGAAGGGTGAGGCTGATGTCGTCCAGACCGTTCAGCAGCCGCCAGCGGGCGTTCTCGTCGAGCTCGAAGTCGGCGGTGATTCCCTCCGCCAGCACCTGTCGCTGCTCCAAGTCCACGGTGATTTCGGCAGTCGGGTCGGCTTCGGTGACCTCCCAGAGCGCGTCCACGACCTTCTGGTCCAGAACCACTGTCAGCAGGCCGTTTTTGAGCGAGTTGCCTCGGAAGATGTCGGCGAACCGAGAGGAGATGACGGTCTTGAAGCCGTAGTTCTGCAGGGCCCACACGGCGTGCTCACGGGAGGACCCGGTGCCGAAGTCCGGGCCGGCCACCAGGACCGTGGCGCCCTGCCGCTCGGGCTGGTTGAGGATGAACGACGAATCCTTGCGCCAGGCCTCGAAGAGCCCGTCCTCGAAGCCGTCGCGGGTGACCTTCTTCAGCCAGTGGGCCGGGATGATCTGGTCGGTGTCGACGTTGCTGCGGCGCAGCGGAACAGCCCGGCCGGTGTGCGTGGTGAAAGCTTCCATGGTTGCTCAGACTCCGGCGGTCGCGGGGGCTTCGGACAGGTCGGCGGGCGAGGCCAGATGGCCCAGTACCGCGGTGGCCGCGGCGACCTGGGGCGAGACCAGATGGGTGCGTCCGCCCTTGCCCTGCCTGCCCTCGAAGTTGCGGTTGGAGGTGGACGCGGAGCGCTCGCCGGGGGCCAGTTGGTCGGGGTTCATGCCCAGACACATCGAGCAGCCCGCGTGCCGCCATTCGGCGCCGGCAGCGGTGAAGACCTTGTCCAGGCCCTCCTCGATGGCCTGCAGCGCGACCCGTACGGAGCCGGGGACCACCAGCATCCGCACGCCGTCGGCGACTTTGCGGCCCTCCACAATGGCGGCCGCGTTGCGCAGGTCCTCAATGCGGCCGTTGGTGCAGGAGCCTACGAAGACGGTGTCGACCTTGATGTCGCGCAGCGGCTGGCCGGCGCTCAACCCCATGTATTCCAGGGCCTTTTCGGCGGCCAGGCGCTCCGAAGCGTCGTCGTACGAAGCCGGGTCGGGGACGTTCGCCGACAGGGGCGCGCCCTGGCCGGGGTTGGTGCCCCAGGTGACGAACGGCGCCAGTTCGGCGGCGTCGATGAACACCTCGGCGTCGAAGACGGCGTCGTCGTCGGTGCGCAGGGTCTTCCAGTACTCGACGGCGGCGTCCCACTCCGCGTCCTTGGGGGCGTGGTCGCGGCCCCGCAGATAGTCGAAAGTGGTCTCGTCGGGGGCGATCATGCCGGCCCGGGCGCCCGCCTCGATCGACATGTTGCAGATGGTCATCCGGGCCTCCATCGAGAGCTTCTCGATGGCGGAGCCACGGTATTCCAGGATGTAACCCTGGCCGCCGCCGGTGCCGATCTTCGCGATGACGGCCAGGATCAGGTCTTTGGCGGTGACACTCTCGGGCAGTTCGCCCTCGATTGTGATGGCCATGGTCTTGGGACGGGCCAGCGGCAGCGTCTGGGTGGCCAGCACATGCTCCACCTGGGAGGTGCCGATGCCGAACGCAAGCGCGCCGAAAGCGCCGTGGGTGGAGGTGTGCGAATCGCCACAGACCACGGTGGTGCCGGGCTGGGTCAGCCCCAGCTGCGGGCCCACGACGTGGACAACGCCCTGCTCGACGTCGCCCAGCGGGTGCAGACGTACGCCGAAGTCGGCGCAGTTCTTGCGCAGCGTCTCCAACTGGACGCGGGAAACCGGGTCGGCGATGGGCTTGTCGATGTCGAGGGTCGGCGTGTTGTGATCCTCGGTCGCGATGGTGAGGTCGAGCCTGCGCACCTGGCGGCCGTTGAGGCGCAGCCCGTCGAAGGCCTGGGGGCTGGTCACCTCGTGCAGCAGGTGCAGATCGATGAAGAGGAGGTCGGGCTCGCCCTCGGCGCGCCGGACGACATGATCGTCCCAGACCTTCTCCGCGAGTGTCCTACCCATCGCTTTCCCTCCGGCCGGCTGTTTCCCCGACACAACTAGAGATCTTGTCGCGAGCCCGTTGGTCCGCGGGCCGCAACTCCAGGGTGGCGGGTTCTCGGAAAAATTGAACTTGCGTTTCACAGTGTGAGACGTGAATATCGTTGCATGGACAACTCTAGCGGCGTCGGCGTTCTCGACAAGGCAGCTCTGGTATTGAGCGCACTGGAGTCCGGTCCGGCCACCCTCGCCGGGCTGGTCGCGGCGACAGGGCTTGCGCGACCCACGGCACATCGTCTCGCCGTGGCACTGGAACACCACCGGATGGTGGCGAGGGACATGCAGGGCCGGTTCATCCTGGGCCCGCGGCTGGCGGAGCTCGCCGCGGCGGCGGGCGAGGACCGGCTGCTTGCTACGGCCGGGCCGGTGCTCACGCATCTGCGCGATGTCACCGGCGAGAGCGCGCAGCTCTACCGCCGGCAGGGAGACATGCGCATCTGCGTGGCCGCGGCCGAGCGGCTGTCCGGGCTGCGGGACACCGTGCCGGTCGGCTCCACGCTCACCATGAAGGCCGGCTCGTCGGCGCAGATCCTGATGGCCTGGGAGGAGCCGGAGCGGCTGCACCGCGGACTGCAGGGCGCCCGTTTCACGGCGACGGCCCTGTCCGGCGTACGGCGCCGGGGCTGGGCCCAGTCGATCGGCGAGCGCGAGCCGGGCGTGGCGTCCGTCTCCGCGCCCGTGCGCGGCCCCTCGAACCGCGTGGTCGCCGCCGTCTCGGTATCCGGGCCGATCGAGCGTCTGACCCGCCACCCGGGCCGGATGCACGCGCAGGCGGTCATCGACGCCGCGGCCCGCCTGAGCGAGGCGCTGCGCCGCTCCGGCTGATCGCTCTTCACGTACCGGCCGGCCGCTTCCAGGCCGCAGCGCCGGCTGGACGCGCTCTTCGGAAAGCTGGGGCCTCAGCGGCCTTCAGCGCCACTGGAGGGTGCGCGGCCCCGCGCAGCGCAACCGCAGGCGCAGCCCGCCGCCGTCCTCGCCGCGCAGCTCCACCGCCTCGCACAGGCTCCGCAGCAGCCAGAGTCCGTCGTGCTGCCCCGCCTCCGGCCCCGGCGGTACGAAGCCCGCGTAGGGCCCTGGCAGGGCCGCCTCGCGATCCAGGGCCAGCAGGTCCCACACCAGAGCGCCCGGCTCCTCCCAGACGCGTAGCTCCGCATCCGCCGCACCGCGCGCCAGCAGCCAGGTCAGCGCCTCGTTGGCCAGCGTCTCGGCCAGCGCCGCCCGCTCCCCGGCCAGGCCCGCCGCTTCGGCCCGCAGCCGCGCGCAGCGCCGTACCGCCGCGAGAGAGGCCGGTGGTTCGAGGAGCGCGGCGCTCGCCGGCGGCGGCGGGAGCGGGCCCTGACCCGCCGGCGCGTAGACGTCGGGATCCGTATACGTCCCGCAGGGCAGCACCAGGTCCCCCACCACATGGCGCGGGTGGGTTGCCCAGGCGGCCTCCACGACGTGGTCGGGCACGGTCCGGGTGTCGTACGTGCAGGTCAGCCGGGCGTCGGTGTGCGCGAGCAGCACATTGAGCCCGGACTCCATCCGCTTCCACTCGGCGATCTGGCGTGGGCACTTCCCCGCCCACACCGGCTCGGCGATCATTTGCACCGGGCGGCCCGGCTCCCCGTACCGGTTCGAGTACCGCAGGAAGGCGGCGACCCGGCCCACCGGACGCCGCCCGAAGCAGGCGTTGTCGGCGGTGTCGAGAGCATGCGCCCACTCCCCCAGTGCGTCCCGCAGGAGTTGGATGTTGGCGGGCGTGGCCACGGCGAGCACCGGCTCCCCCGCGGCCAGCCCTTCCGCGGCGAACGGCACGGCCATCGCCAGGAATTCCTCGTCGTCGCCGTACAGGCAGGCGTGGTGGACAAATCCGTTGCGGGACGGGTCAGTTGACACGCTGGTCTCCCAGCCACAGACCGGGCGTCTCGTCCCAGCCGACCAGCGCGATCACGTCCCGCAGATGCGGGGCGAGGCCGGTCAACTCCACGTGGTGGCCCGAGTTTCGCGTCCGGGCGAAGCCGATCAGCATGCGCAGTCCGCCGAGATCGAGGAACTCCAGCCGGGATAGCTCGAGTTGGAGATCACCGTCGACGGACGCGATGAGGTCGAGGGCGCCGCGCAGATGGCGGTGCGTGTGGACGTCCACCACGCCCTCGATCCTCAGCCCGGGCGGCCGGCGGATGCGGGTGATGCGTAACTCCGCTGTGCGTACGAGTGGTTCCGCGTCGGCAGCCTCCATGCGCGGAGTATCCGCCGCTGCGGGCGCTGGAGGAAGGAGGAGGGCGGGAGGAGGATACGAGGCTGACGCGAAGAGGCCCTCCGCATGCGCGGAGGGCCTCTTCGATGCGTACCCCCGACCGGATTCGAACCGGCGCTACCGCCGTGCGAGGGCGGCGTGCGAGGGCGATCGGAAGAGCGGCGGGGTGGGAAAGAG
>NZ_JBSFMS010000065.1:0-37566 GCF_053599675.1 Streptomyces sp. NPDC000880
GGGGACAAAGAGGAGGGTGTTTGCGGTGGCCGCCACTCTGCCCAGGAGTTCGCTTGGCGTCTCGCGTTGGACGGCACCTCGGCGGCGCCGGCGAGCATCGCGGCGAGGATCGCGAGGGGGTCCTCGGAGCGGGGGTTGTCGGAGGTCAGTACGGCGGTGTCGGCGAGGCGGGCGGCGGCGGCGCCCATCGGGCCGCGCTTGGTCACATCCCGGTCGCCGCCGCAGCCCAGGACGATGTGCACCTTGCCCTCGGTGACCTTGCGCAGGGAGCGCAGGACCGATTCGACGGCGTCGGTCTTGTGGGCGTAGTCGACGACGGCGAGATACGGCTGGCCCGCCTCCACACGCTCCAGGCGGCCCGGTACGCCGGGGACGGCGGCGATGCCGTCGGCGGCGGTCTGCGGGTCGATCCCGGCGACGGCGAGGGTGACGACGGCGGCCAGAGTGTTGGCGACGTTGAACGGGCCGGGCAGCGGGGCCTCGGCGCGGATCCGCTCGCCACCCGGACCGACCGCGGTGAAGATCGAGCCGACCGCGCTGATTTCCACGTTCTCGGCCCGCCAGTCGGCATCCGGGTGGCCCTCGGCGGAGAAGGTGGTGACCGGGACGGACGCCTCCTTGATGAGCCTGCGGCCGTACTCGTCGTCGAAGTTGACGACCCCGAGCTTGCTGCGCTTCGGCGTGAACAGCTGCGCCTTCGCCTGGAAGTAGTCCTCCATGCCGGAGTGGAATTCCATGTGCTCGGGGCTGAGGTTGTTGAAGACGGCGACGTCGAAGACGCAGCCGTCGACCCGGCCCAGCACGAGGGCGTGGCTGGAGACCTCCATGGCGACCGCCTCGACACCGCGCTCGCGCATGACGGCGAACAGGGCCTGGAGGTCGGTGGCTTCGGGGGTGGTGCGCTCGGACTTGATGCGCTCGTCGCCGATCCGCATCTCGACCGTGCCGATCAGACCGGTGCTGCGGCCCGCCGCCTTCAGCCCGCCTTCGACGAGGTACGCCGACGTGGTCTTGCCGGAGGTGCCGGTGATACCGATCTGGAGCAGGGCCTCGCCGGGCTGTCCGTAGATCTCCGCGGCGAGCTCGCCCATGTGGCCGCGCGGGTTCTCGGTGACCAGGACCGGCAGGCCGGTCGCCGCGGCGCGCTCGGCGCCCGTCGGGTCGGTGAGGATCGCGGCCGCCCCGAGGTCCGCGGCCTGCGCGACGAAATCGGCGCCGTGGAGGCGGGCGCCGGGCAGGGCGGCGTACACGTCACCGGGGCGTACCGCCCGCGAGTCGTGGGTGATGCCGGTGACCTCACCGGTGACCTTGTCGGGACTCGCAGCCTTCGCACCCAGCCGGGCGGCCAGCTCCCCGAGTGATGTCGGGCGGGGCCGGTCCGGACGGGGCGCTCCCGGCTGTTTCGCGGGGGCGTCCTGCTGGGCGGTTCGGTACTGATCAGCGTGCGACACGGCGGTGAGCGTACCGGGCGCACCCGGCCCGGGGCGAAGTGAGGGGCCCCGGGCAACACCGTGGTCCGGCCGGTTCCCGGAATCGGAGGTGATCGTTGTCACTGATTCTTCCTCCGGGTCACTGGCCGGGTTTGAAGGTGACGGGCAACCGGGCGGGGTCGGCGCCGGTCGGGGCGGCCTGGAGGGTCTTCAGGGCGAACTCCATGACCTTCTGGTAGATCGGGCCGCAGATCTGACCGCCGAAGTAGCTGCCCTTGGTGGGGTTCTGGATGGCGCAGTAGACGGTGATCTGTGGCTTGTCGGCGGGCGCGAAGCCGGCGAAGGAGGCGGTGTAGCCCTTGTAGCGGCCCAGTTCCGGGTCGACGCGGTTGGCCGTGCCGGTCTTGCCCGCGACGCGGTAGCCGGGGATTCGGGCCTTGGTGCCGGTGCCCTCCTCGTCGTCGACGACCGACTCCAGCATGGTGGCCAGCGTCCTGGCGGTCTGCTGGCTGACGACGCGCGTCTTCTCGGGGGCGGGCGCGGGGGTGAAGCGGCCGTCGGGCCCCTTGGTGCCGCGGATCAGGGTGGGCTCGATACGTACGCCGCCGTTGGCGATCGTCGAGTAGACCGAGGCCGCCTGCATGGCATTGAGGGAGAGCCCCTGGCCGAAGGGGATCGTGTACTGCTGCGAGGTGGACCAGTCCTGCGGATTGGCGAGGATGCCGGGCGTCTCGCCCGGATAGCCGATACCGCTCGGGCTGCCGATGCCGAACTTGCGCAGATAGGAGTGGAGCACCGCGTTGGCCTCGGACTGCGTCTTGCCGAGCTGGCCGGTGGCCAGGATAGTGCCGATGTTGCTGGACTTGGCCAGTACGCCGTTGAGCGTGAGGTACCAAGTGGGGTGGTCGATGTCGTCCTTGAAGAGCCGGTCGCCGCGGTGCAGCCGGTTGGGGACGACGACGTGCGTGCTGGGCGTGGCGGCCTTCTCCTCGAGCACGGCGGCGATGGACATCACCTTGGCGGTGGAGCCCGGTTCGTACGCGTCCTGGAGTGCGGCGTTGCCCATGGCGGCCGAGTTGGCCTGGGTGAGGTCGTTGGGGTCGAAGCCCGGCGCGTTGGCCATGGCGAGGACCTCACCGGTCTGGGTGTTCTGCACTATCACGTAGCCGCGGTCGGCCTTGGACTTCTTCACCTGGTTGCTGATGGCCTGCTGGGCCGCCCACTGGATGTCCCGGTCGATGGTCAGCTCGATGTCGGAGCCGGGGACGGCGGGAACCTCGCGGGAGCCCGCGGTGGGGACGCGGCGGCCGCCGGACTGGGCGTAGGTGATCTGCCCGTCCTGGCCGGCGAGGGTCTTGTCGAGCATGGACTCAACGCCGCCGCCTCCGCGGCCCTCGGCGTTGACGAAGCCCAGTATCCCGGCGGCGAGATCGCCGTTGGGGTAGACGCGTTTGCTGCTCGGCTCCTGGAAGACGCCGAGCAGCACATTGGCGCCGGGGCCGCCCTTGCGCTTGTCGGCCGCGGCCTTCTCGGCGAAGACGCCCTTGAGGTCCTTGATCTGGTTCCAGACCTGAGGGGTCTGGCCGCGGGCCAGCACGGTGTAGCGGGACCCCGGGGTCTTGAGCTTCTTGGCGAGTTCGGCGGCGTCCTTGCCGAGGATCGGGGCGAGCAGCGCGGCCGCCCGTTCCGGCGCGTCGGGGGCCTTGCTCTCCTTCGGCGTGAACAGCGCCGGGTCGGCGGTGATGTCGTACGCGTCGACGCTGGTGGCCAGGGCGATGCCCGCCCGGTCGGTGATCTCCCCGCGCTCCGCGGTGAGCTTGTGGCTGAGGTAGCGGTTCTTCTCCGCCTTGGCGGCGTACGCGCTCGCGTCGACGGCCTGCACCTGGAGGAGGCGTACGACGAAGGCCAGCATCACCAGGGTCAGGCCGAGGCTCACCAGGCGCAGCCGGGGGCGGGGGCTGCCCAGCCTGATGGTGCGCGGGCGGGTGCGCGGGCGGCGGGACCCCGGTCGGGCGGGCGGCCGCCGGGCAGGACGTGGCACCCGCCGGCGCGGAGGTTGCTTGTGGGGCACTGCGTCACCTGCCGGGGGTCGTCGGGGTCGGCTTCGCGGGCGGGCTCGACGGCTTGGCCGCCCCGGTGGGCGCGGACGGCGCGGGCTTGCGGGCGGGCGCGGACTGCTGCGACTGCGGCGCGGCAGGCGGCGTGGTGGCCGGGGGCGCGGCGGCCGGGGGCGTGGTGGCCGGGGACGACGGGGTTGCCGCGAGGGACGGTGAGGGCGAGGGGGCCGGGGGCGGGGTGACCGGGTCCTGGATCTCCATGATTGACGGAACCGGGATCGGCTGCCCGGTGGCCCGGCGGGGCACCCCGCGGACCGTGCCGTCCGGGTCGAGGAAGGCGGGGCTGCCGCCGGGCACCATGCCGAGCTCGCGGGCCCGCCGCTCCAGTGCGTCGGGGGCGGAGTAGCTGTCCACATCCCGTTGCAGCGCCTGCTGCTCGTCGGTGAGTTCGGTGGTCTTCCGCTTGAGCTCACTCAGCTTGAACGAGCCTTGGTTGAGCGAGGAGTTCAACAGCAGGAGCGTGATCAGGCCGCCGCCGAGGAGCACCACGACCAGCAGGACGAAGGGGGTGCGGGCTGCGCTGCTCGGCCTCGACGGCATCAGCCCGGCGAGCCGCGCGGCCCGCCCCTTCAGCTGCTTGGCCGCTGCGCTCACACGTCCTCCCGGATGCGCTGCGCTCCCCTGAGCCGCGCGGGCGCCGCGCGGCGGTTCTGGGCGACCTCTTCCTCGGTCGGCAGCTCGGCGCCGCGGGTCAGCAGTTTGAGCCGCGGCTGGTACTCCTCGGGGACGACCGGCAGACCCGGCGGCGCCGTGTTGGCCGCGCCGGCCGCGAAGACCTGCTTGACGAGCCGGTCCTCGAGGGAGTGGTACGACAGGACGGCGATGCGGCCGCCGACGGCGAGCGCGCCGACCGCGGCCGGGATGGCATGCTCCAGGACGGTCAGCTCACCGTTGACCTCGATGCGCAGCGCCTGGAAGGTGCGCTTGGCGGGGTTGCCGCCGGTGCGCTTGGCGGCCTGCGGCAGTGCGTCGCGGATCAGCTCGACGAGCCGGGCGCTGTTACGGAAGGGTTCCTTCTCCCGTTCCCGTACGACCGCGGAGACGATTCGCTTGGCCTGCTTCTCCTCGCCGTACATGCGCAGGATCCGGACCAGCTCGCCCGGGGGGTAGGTATTGAGGACCTCGGCCGCGCTGACACCGGTCGTCTGGTCCATGCGCATGTCGAGCGGGGCGTCCTGGGCGTACGCGAATCCGCGGTCCGCCTCGTCGAGCTGCATGGAGGAGACGCCGAGGTCGAACAGGATGCCCTGAACGCGGGGGATCTCCAGGCGCTCGAGGACCTGGGGGAGCTCGTCGTAGACGGCGTGCACCAGGGTGGCCCGGTCGCCGAAGGGGGCGAGCCGTTCGCCGGACAGCCGCAGCGCCTCCTTGTCCCGGTCGAGTGCGACCAGGCGTACCTCGGGGAACTGCGTGAGCAGGGCCTCGCTGTGTCCGCCGAGACCCAGGGTGCAGTCGACGACCACCGCGCCCGGCCGGTCCAGCGCCGGGGCCAGCAGGTCCAGGCACCGCTGGAGCATCACCGGGACGTGTCGGGTCTGGCTCATGCGCGCCCCTCGCAGGGCTCGGGGCGACATTCGCCAGGCGCACGGCTTCTAATGATTCGCTCGCTGCGCTCGCTCATGCGCCCTCTCAGGTCCGGCGCGGGGGGTACGTACGGCCGGGTCCCCGCCCGCAGGTACGCCGCACACGCGGGGAAACATCGAAAATTACAAGCTGTGTTGGAAGTGTCCGTGAACTGCGCGTCACTTTAGTCCACACGTCCTTCCGGTCAATCAACCGGCTGGCGCGTCGCGCGGGGCGTGCGGGGACGGGCCGCGGGCGCGGAGACGTCACTCGTACGGACGCGACCGCATCACGCATGTGGGTTAGGTCACAACAAGGCGCATTGACGTTCTTTTTTCCCCCTCACAGCGAGCTTCGCGGGCCTGGGCCCATTACCGTCATCTTCATGTCGACTTCCGCGCACCAACCTGCCGACGCAGTGCGTTCCGGCGGCACGGTCACCGATCGTCTCGTCGAGGCGAACCAGCGCTACGCCGCCGGCTTCCAGGATCCGGGGATGGACGCCCGCCCCGTGCTGCAGGTGGCCGTGGTCGCCTGTATGGACGCCCGGCTCGATCTGCACGACGCACTCGGGCTGGAGCTGGGCGACTGTCACACGATCCGGAACGCCGGCGGCGTGGTCACGGACGATGTGATCCGCTCGCTGACCATCAGCCAGCGGGCGCTCGGCACTCGCAGCGTCATACTCATCCACCACACCACCTGCGGTCTGGAGAGTCTGACGGAGGACTTCCGGCACGAGCTGGAGGACGAGGTGGGGCAGCGGCCGCCGTGGGCGGTGGAGGCGTTCCGTGATGTCGATCAAGACGTACGGCAATCGATGCAGCGAGTGCGCACCTCACCGTTCCTGCCGCACACCGACGACGTCCGGGGCTTTGTGTTCGATGTGACGGAGGGGCTGCTGCGGGAGATCGACCCCGCTGAGTGACCGCTCACACACCGGACAAAGCAGGGCAACGCCGACAATTCCCTCTCACTTATCCACAGGCGAGTGACACGACGCGGTAACGGCAACAAGAATGCGTGTGTGACACCTTCCGGAACCTTCCGGGGACGGTGTCCGTGTTTCGGGGTGGGCCGGGCCGTCTGAAGAGCATCGGCCCGTAGAACGGGCCGAGGAGGGCCGGGTGACGACCTATGACGATCGAGCGAGCCTCACAGATCTGACCACCACAGCGGAGCGTGTCCGCAGGTCGGTGGAGGGTGTGATCGAGGGCAAGCCTGAGGTCGTACGGCTTTCGCTGACAGTGTTGCTCGCCGAGGGGCATCTGCTGATCGAAGATGTGCCGGGCGTGGGCAAGACAATGCTGGCCAAGGCGCTGGCGCGATCCATCGACTGTTCGGTGCGGCGTATCCAGTTCACGCCGGATCTGCTGCCGTCCGACATCACCGGTGTGTCGATCTTCGATCAGCAGCGGCGCGACTTCGAGTTCAAACCGGGCGCGATCTTCGCCCAGATCGTGATCGGTGACGAGATCAACCGCGCGTCGCCCAAGACGCAGTCGGCGCTGCTGGAGTCGATGGAGGAGCGCCAGGTCACCATTGACGGAAATACGTACGAACTGCCGAGCCCCTTCATGGTGGTGGCCACCCAGAACCCGGTGGAGATGGAGGGCACCTATCCGCTGCCGGAGGCGCAGCGGGACCGCTTCATGGCACGGGTGTCGATCGGTTATCCGAGCGCGGACGCCGAGCTGCAGATGCTCGATGTGCACGGCGGGGTTTCGCCGCTCGACGATCTGCAGCCGGTGGCCCACGCCCACGACATCGTGAAGCTGATCGACGCTGTGCGTACGGTCCATGTCGCCGATTCCGTCCGGCGGTACGCCGTGGAGCTGGTGGCGGCCACCCGCAGCCACTCGGACCTGAGACTGGGCGCATCCCCACGCGCCACGCTGCATCTGCTGCGTGCCGCGAAGGCCTCGGCGGCGCTCAGCGGCCGTGACTACGCCCTGCCGGACGACGTCCAGGCACTGGCCGTGCAGGTGCTCGCGCACCGGCTGCTGCCCACCGCGCAGGCCCAGTTGAACCGGCGTACGGCGGAGCAGGTCGTACTGGAGATCATGCAGCGCACCCCGGTGCCCACGGCCGGCGGCTCGGACAGCGTCTATGTCCCGGGCCGGCCGGCCCAGGCGCCGCTCTACGGCCAGCAGCCCGGCGCCCGGCGGCTGTGATGTCGTCGGCCGGGGACCCCGCCTCGGCGGAAGGCAAGGACACGAGCGGAGTGCGGGCGGCCCTGGGCGGGCTCACCACACGCGGGCGTTCCTTCCTCGCGGCCGGCGTGGCGGCGGCGGTGTGCGCGTATGTCCTCGGGCAGGGCGACCTGCTTCGCGTCGGGTTGCTGCTGGCCGTGCTGCCGCTGATCAGTGTGGCCGTGCTGTACCGCACCCGCTACCGGGTCGCGGGCAGCCGGCGACTCTCGCCCTCGCGGGTGCCGGCGGGATCCGAGGCGCGGGTCCACCTGCGCATGGACAACGTCTCGCGGCTGCCCACCGGGCTGCTGATGCTCCAGGACCATGTGCCGTACGTGCTGGGGCCGCGACCCCGGTTCGTGCTGGACAGGGTGGAAGCGGGCGGCCGGCGCGAGGTGTCGTACCGGGTCCGTTCGGATCTGCGCGGGCGCTATCCGCTCGGGCCGCTGCAGCTGCGGCTGAGCGACCCGTTCGGGATGTGCGAACTGACCCGTTCCTTCAGCGCGTACGACACCCTCACCGTCGTTCCGCGGACCGAGGCGCTGCCGCCGGTGCGGCTCGCCGGCGAGGCCGCGGGGTACGGCGACGGACGGCACCGCTCGCTGGCACTGGCCGGCGACGACGACGTGATCCCGCGCAACTACCGCTACGGCGACGATCTGCGCCGGGTGCACTGGCGCTCCACCGCGCGCTACGGCGAGCTGATGGTGCGCCGCGAGGAGCAGCCGCAGCGGGCCAGGTGCACAGTGCTGCTCGACACCCGGCGGATCGCCTATGAGGGCGCGGGTCCCGACTCGGCGTTCGAGTGGGCGGTGTCGGGCGCGGCCTCGGCCCTGGTGCACATGCTGGAACGGGGCTTCGCCGTCCGGCTGTTGACGGACACCGGAAGCTCGGTGCCCAGTGAGAGCGCCGACGGCTTCGCCGGGTCGACCCAGGAGTCCGCGGACTCCGCGGGTCTGATGATGGACGCGCTCGCGGTCATCGACCACTCCGACGAGGCCGGGCTCTCCCGCTCGTACGACGTGCTCCGCGGCGGGAACGAAGGACTGCTGGTCGCCTTCTTCGGCGATCTGGACGAGGAGCAGGCTGCCCTGGCGGCCCGCATGCGGCAGCGCAGCGGCGCGGCCGTCGCCTTCGTCCTGGACAGCGGGACCTGGGTGACGAGCGGCGCGGTGGCCGGGGCGGTCGACGACCGGCTGAGGCTGCTGCGCGAGGCGGGCTGGACGGCCCTGTCCGTCCGGCCCGGGACGCCTCTCTCCGACCTGTGGCAACAGGCTGGCCGGGAGCGCAGCGAGTCGCCCAGCAGTGGTACGAACGGTTTCTCTGGGAGTTGGTCATGAGCGGTCGCGGACGGCTGGCCCTCTGTGCCTACGCCGCCACCCTGATGGCGGCGGGCGCGATGCTGCCGCTGGTCGATCCGGCGAGCTGGATGGTGCAGGCGGCGTTCCTGCTGGCGATCCAGAGCGGGGTGGGCGCGTTTGCCCGGCGGGTGCCGCTGGCCAAGCCGCTGACGGTGACGGTGCAGGCGCTCGTCATGCTGCTGCTGCTCACCGTGGTCTTCGCCCGGAGCCAGGCGATTCTCGGCGTGCTGCCGGGTCCCGAGGCGTTCCAGCAGTTCGGGACGTTGCTGAACGCGGGTGGCGAGGACGTCGGGCAGTACGCGATCCCGGCACCGGCGACCGACGGCATCAGGATCATGGTGATCGGCGGGGTGCTGCTGATCGGCCTGGCGGTGGACGCGCTCGCGGTGACGTTCCGCAGTGCCGCCCCGGCCGGGCTGCCGCTGCTGGCGCTGTACTCGGTGGCCGCGGGCCTGTCCGGCGGCGCGAGCTGGATGTGGTTCCTGCTCGCGGCCTCCGGATATCTACTGCTCCTGCTGGCCGAGGGCCGGGACCGGCTCTCCCAGTGGGGCCGTGTCTTCGGCGGTGCCGCGGCAGGGCAGGGACGCACCCCGGCCGGGTTCGACTCGGCGGGCGGCGATCCCCTGGCTCCGGTTCGTACGGGCCGCCGGATCGGCGCGCTCGCGCTGGGCGTCGCGCTCGTGGTCCCGGCGGCTCTGCCCGCACTGGACGGCGGGCTGCTGGGCAGCCCGGGCAGCGGGAGCGGCGCGGGCTCCGGCGGCGGCACCATCTCCGCGGTGAACCCGCTGGTCTCGCTGCAGGACAGCCTCAACCAGCCGGAGGACCGCGAGGTCATCCGGTACCGCACCAACGCGACGGACACCAAGGACCTCTATCTGCGGATCGTCGCGCTGGACCAGTTCGACGGGACGGCGTGGAAGTCCTCGGAGCGCAAGGTCAAGGACGTGCCGGACCGGCTTCCGCAGCCGGACGGCCTGAGCCAGTCCGTAGGCGTCACCGAGATCAAGACGAACATCTCGGCCGCGGGCTCGTACAGGCAGAGCTGGCTGCCGCTCCCCTACCCGGCGACGCAGGTACAGATCAGCGGACGCTGGCGCTACGAGCCGGCCGGCCGGACCCTGGTGGGTGACCGTGGTCAGACCACGCGTGGCGCGCAGTACTCCGTCACCAGCCTGCTGGTGAAGCCGACGCCGGATCAGCTGGCAAACGCGCCTGCCCCGCCCGCCGAGCTGCTGCGCGAGTACACCCGGGTGCCCGATGCGCTTCCCGACGTGGTCAGGAACACCGCGACGGCGGTGACCAAGGGCGCCACGAACGACTACGAGCGGGCGGTCAAGCTCCAGGACTGGTTCGCCATCGACGGCGGCTTCCGCTACGACACCCAGGTGCGGTCGGGCACGGGCGTCAACGCGATCTCCCGCTTCCTGAGGGACAAGCAGGGCTTCTGCGTCCACTTCTCCTTCTCGATGGCCGCCATGGCCAGGACGCTGGGCATCCCGGCGCGGGTCGCGGTGGGCTTCACTCCCGGCTCCCCGCGGTCGGACGGCACCATGTCGGTCGGACTGCGCGATGCGCACGCCTGGCCGGAGCTGTACTTCGAGGGCGTGGGGTGGACGCGGTTCGAGCCGACCCCGAGCCGGGGCTCCGCGCCCGACTACACGCGCCCGGAGTCACCGTCCGGCGGGGCCACCAACCCGACACAGCCCGAGACCAGCGCTTCGGCAGCGCCGTCGGCGGCGCCTTCGGTGTCGGACAGCTGCCCGGCGCAGGCAAGGCGGCTCGGCGAGTGCGGCGCGGCCGCTCCGCAGGAGATCCTGCCGCCGGCCGACCCCGGGACCCCGCTGGGGATCGTGCTGGGTGTGAGCCTGGCCGCGGTGGCGGTGGTGCTGGTGCCGCTGCTGCCGATGCTGTGGCGGATCAGGGTGCGTGCGCGACGCCTCGGTTCCGGCGGGCGTACGTCCGCGGACGCGGCGGACCGGACGCTGGCGGCCTGGCAGGAGATCTCCGATACGGCGTGGGACCACGGCATCCTGCCCGACCAATCGCAGACGCCGCGCAAGGCCGCTGCCCGCATCGTCCGGCTCGGACGGCTGGAGGGCGAGGCGGCCGACGCCGTGCACCGGGTGGCGAGTGCGGTGGAGCAGGTGCTGTACGCGCCGGAGCCCCGGCCGGGCACGGGGCTGGCGGATGACGCCGAGCAGATCCGGGCCGGGCTCGGGGCCGAGGTGAGCCGCGGTGTGCGGCTGTGGGCACTGCTCGCGCCCCGCTCCACCGTCCGAGTGGTGTGGGCCCTGTCGGCCCGCTGGGCGTCCGTTACGGACCGGTGGGGCGTGCGCCGCTGGCGTCTTGACCGGTGGTCGGGAAGCCGGTGGTCGGCCGGCCGGTGGTCCGGAATCCTGCGCCGCGCATCCCGGCAGCGAGGCTGACGCTGGTCTGACGGCAGCGGGCCGGGCGCGAGCCCGGCCCGACTCCCGCTCGAGGCGCTGAACGAGAAACGGTGAGGGGCGGCGCTCTTGAGCGTTGCCCCTCACCGTTTCAGCACGTTTTGATAATGCGGTTCACTGGCCCTGTTCGTCGCGGCGGCGCTGCCACCGCTGCTCGATCCGGTCCATCATCGACCTGCGCCGACGGGGATGTCGGCGATCGGGAGCTGCCGTGTCCCCCAGGGTCTGCTGCTCACCTGGTTTGGGCGCTTTGCGCCATCCGGTGACCGCGAGCACCGCACAGCCCAGCATGACGAGGAACCCCACCACGCTGATCCAGATCTGCTGCGCAACCATTCCAGCCATGAGGAGCGCGATACCCACCAGGAAGCCGACGACTGCCTGGTAGACCCGTCGCCGGGTGTATGTACGCAGCCCGCTTCCCTCAAGCGCTGTCGCGAACTTGGGATCTTCGGCGTACAGCGCTCGCTCCATTTGCTCGAGCATTCGCTGCTCGTGCTCCGAGAGCGGCACGGAGTCCTCCTAGTTGTCGGCCGCGGGGGGCGACCGGTAAGCGGCCCTTTCAGGATAGGCAGGGAATCGCCCCCGTGAAACCCGCCCTCTACGCCAATTCGCCAGTCCGGGCCGCCATGGCGGCTTGGGTGCTGAGGCGTAGATTCCCCAACCTCCGATCCGTCATGCCGGATGGTGTCCTCCGATCATACGGGGCGAAGCCCACTATCGGGGGGTCTGTGGCGTACTCCATGTGCGGCTGCGCCGCTGATCAGCCCCGCTTCTCGCCCAGAACGTGCAGCTGAGTCGCGACGGAGTGGAAGGCGGGCAGCTCGGCCGCCGCCGCCTCCAGCTTGAGCAGCGCCTCCAGGGCGCCGGGTTCGGTGTCCACCAGAACGCCCGGGACCAGGTCGGCGAAGACCCTTACGCCGTGCACGGCACGCACCTCGACACCGGCCTCGGCGACGAGCTCGGTGAGCTGCTCGGCGGTGAAGCGGCGCGGCACCGGGTCACCGTCACCCCAGCGGCCCTCGGGGTCGGTGAGCGCTCGGCGGGCTTCGGTGAAGTGCCCGGCCAGCGCCCTGGCCAGGACGGCCCCGCCGAGCCCGGCGGCGAGCAGGCTGATGGCGCCGGCCGGACGGAGCGCGTCGACCGCGTTGCGTACGCCCTCGGCGGAGTCGTCCACGTACTCAAGGACGCCGTGGCACAGCACCGCGTCGTACCCGCCACGCTCGACGACGTCGAACAGGCCGTGGATGTCGCCCTGGACCCCGCGGACCCGGTCGGCCACACCGGCCTCAGCGGCCCGGCGCTCCAGCGCGAAGAGTGCGTTCGGGCTGGGGTCGACCACGGTGACGCGGTGCCCGAGCTGGGCGACGGGCACCGCGAAGTAGCCGCTGCCGCCGCCGGTGTCGAGGACGTCCAGGGCGTCCGTCCCACTCGCCTTGACCCGGCGGTCGAGGGCGCCCTTGAGGACGTCCCAGACCACGGCGGTACGGAGGGAGGCGCGGGGGCGCATCAGGTCCGACACGGCAGTTGACTCCTCGGACGGTGCGAATACGTTGAAGACTCAGTCCACCCTATTGCCTCCGCCGGGCGCCCCAGCCCTCCCCGTCTCACCGCCGGCGGCCCCCTGCGCCTCACCCTGCGGCGTCCCCCGCCTCCGGCTGCTCGGCCCTCGGCCGCGGCAGCACCGGCTGGAGCACCAGAAGCCGCTCGACCAGGCGCAGGAACATGGCCGCGTCGCGCAGCAGATCGTCGGCGTCGCGGCGGCTCGCCGCGCCCTGTATGCCCGCCTCCGCGCGCGCCCTGCGCCGGGCGCCCGATGCGAACAGGGCGCTCCATTCGGCCAGTTCGGGCGCGATCTCCGGCAGGACTTCCCAGGCGCTTCGGATCCTCTGCCTGCGGCGTGCGCTGGTCTCCGGGCGGCCGCGGGCGGCCAGCACCGCGGCAGCCGTGCGCAGGGCGGCCAGATGGGCGGTGGCGTACTGCTCGTTCGGCGTTTCGAGAGTGGTGGCCTCGTCCAGTCCCGTACGGGCCTGGGCGAGCAGGTCGAGGGCGGCGGGCGGTGCCGAGGCCCGCCGCAGGACGGGGTGCACGTCGTTTGCCGGTCCGGTCGGTGAGGGGGCAGGGCCGGTGGCGCGGCGCCGGTGTGCGGCTGCTGCGTAGGAGCTGGCCATGACGAACCTCCTGTCGTCGTGTGACGGCACTGTGGCCGTATGTGTCCATCGTGGGGGCCGCCACTGACAATCGGCTCTGACCTGCACTTTTGCTTCGATCGTAGGTTCGGGGGTAGCTTTTGCACTGACTGGTCAGTGCAAAAGGGGGAGGGTACGTGGACAGCCCGCACGGGGCGGACGTCACCGCCGAGGACTACGGGCTCAAGGGCCCGCGCGGCTGGGCGTTCCGCTCGGTGAGCATCAACGCGGAACCCGGCTCACTCATCGCGATCGAGGGCCCGTCCGGCTCCGGCCGCACCTGCCTGCTGCTCGCGCTCACCGGCCGGATGCGCCCCGCCGAGGGCAGTGCCGAGGTCGGCGGTCTGCCGCTGCCGCGCAAGATGGCGGCCGTACGCAGGATCACCGCGCTCGGACCGGTGCCGGGGGTCAGCGAGCTCGCCCCGGCGCTGACCGTCGCCGAGCATCTGCGCGAACGGGCCCTGCTGCAGCGCCGTTTCGACGGCTCGCTGCGCGCCCTGCTGCGCCCGCGCGCCGAGAGGACCGCGGCGGCCCGGAGCCGTATCGACAAAGCACTCGAGGCAGCCGGACTCGACTTGGCCGCGCTCCCCAAGCAGAAGCGCACCTCCGTGCTCGATCTGGAACGGCTGGAGGCGCTGCGCCTGTACGTCGCCCTCGCGCTGATCGGCCGCCCCCGCCTGCTCGCCGTCGACGACGCCGACCTCAAGCTCTCCGACGCCGACCGGGACGAGGCCTGGCAGCTGCTGCGCTCCGTGGCCGAGGCCGGCACGACCGTGCTCGCCGTGTGCAGCCAGGCGCCCGAGGACACGACCGCCATCCGCACGATCGCGGTCGAGAGCACCGGCACGTCCGACAACACCGAGACGACCGAAGACGCCACCGAGAGCACCACCGACGAGGAGGGGACGGCCGATGCGCTCGCCGAGACTGGCCGCGCTTGAGCTGAAGCGGTTCGGCAGGGGAAAGCTGCCGCTCGACGCACTCGTCGCGGTCCTGCTGCTGCCGCTGCTCTACGGCGCGCTGTACCTGTGGTCCTTCTGGGACCCCTACGGACAGCTCGACAAGATCCCCGTCGCCCTCGTCAACGACGACAAGGGAGCCACCGCCTCCGGCAAGAAGATCGCCGCGGGCGACGAGATCACCAAGAACCTGCGCGAGAGCAAGGTCTTCGAATGGCACGAGGTGAGCGCCGCCGATGCCCGCAAGGGCGTGCAGGACGGCGCGTACTACCTCTCGCTGACCATGCCGGAGGACTTCAGCGAGCGCATCGCGTCCAGCTCCGGCGACTCCCCCGAGACCGGCGCCCTTCAGGTCCGTACGAACGACGCCAACAACTACATCGTCGGTCAGATCTCGCGGACGGTCTTCTCGGAGGTGCGCACCGCCGCATCGACCAACACCTCCCGCACCTTCCTGGACCGGATCTTCATCTCCTTCTCCGACATCCATGATGCGACCGAGAAGGCGGCGAAGGGGGCCGACAAGCTCAAGGACGGGGTCGGCAGGGCGAAGGAGGGCTCCAAGGACCTCGCGGACGGCCTGAAGGACGCCAAGGACGGCAGCGGCAGGCTGGCCGGCGGCCTGACCAGACTGAGCAAGGGCGCGGGCGACCTCGAGACCGGCTCGCAGCAGGTGGCCGACGGCACCCAGCTGCTCGCCGACAAGGTCAACAAGATCGCCGCCGACGTCCGTCCCTATCTCAAGGACAACGGCACGGTGATCGGCGACACGGCTCGCCTGGTCGCCGATTCGTCCCAGGCGGTACGCCGCAACCTCGGCATCCTCGTGAAGACAGCGCCCGGCCGCGCGGCCCTTGCCCACAAGTCGGCCGACAAGCTGAGCAGTATCTACAAGGCGCACTGCGAGGACGCCCCGCTGCCCGATCCGGCCCTCTGCTCCGACCTCAAGACCGCGAAGGTCACGGCGGCCGATGTCGCCAAGATCGCCAACGATGTCAAGGTTCTGGTCAAGGACAACAACGGCGATCTGAAGAAGCTGGACGGCCATCTCGCCACGCTGCAGCGGCAGGCGACGGACCTCGCCAAGCGATCGCCGCGCCTGGACGAGGACCTGGAGTACGCCGTCGCAAAGATCAACGAGCTCAACTCGGGCGCCAAGAAGGTCGCTCAGGGCGCGGACAAACTGCACACCGGACTGGCCGGCGCCAAGACCGGCTCGACCGACCTCGACAGCGGCGTCGGCAAGCTCAAGAAGGGCGCCAACAACCTGGACGGCGGCCTCTTCAAGGTCGCCGACGCTTCGACCGAGCTGGCCGGCGGGCTCAACGACGGCGTGGACAAGATCCCCGACTACAACAAGAAGGACCGCGACCGCCGCACCAAGGTGATGGCCGACCCCGTCAAGCTGGCCAGCCAGTCGCTGCACAAGGCGCCCAATTACGGCACCGGTTTCGCCCCGTACTTCATCCCGCTCTCCCTCTGGGTGGGCGCGATGGTCGCGTACATGATCATCCAGCCGCTGAACGGGCGGGCCCTTGACGCCGTCGCCTCCGCCCGGCGGATCGCCCTGGCCGGCTGGCTGCCCGTCGCCGCAATCGGCCTGGCCCAGGTCGCCGCGCTGATGTCCGTTCTGCACTGGGGCCTCGGTCTGAAGATGGCGTACGCGGCCGGGACAGTGGGCTTCCTCGCCCTGGTCGCCTGCTGCTTCGCCGCGATCATCCAGTGGCTGAACGCCCGCTTCGGGGCTGCGGGCCGGATCCTCGTGCTCGCCCTCCTGATGCTCCAGCTGACCTCGGCCGGCGGAACCTACCCCGTCCAGACCAGCCCAGGGTTCTTCAACGCCATCCACCCCTTCCTCCCGATGAGTTACGTCGTCGAGGCGCTGCGCAGGCTCATCACGGGCGGCGGACTCGGCCCGGTCTGGCAGGCGTGCGCGGTACTGATCGCCTTCGCCGCGGGCGCGCTCGCGCTCACCGCCCTGTCAGCGCGGCGCAAGCAGGTGTGGACGCTCGACCGTCTGCACCCCGAGCTGAGTCTGTGAGCCGGGCGGACCTGTGAGAATCGACGCCATGGACGCCATGGAAAGCACCAGCACCAGACGCCGGGCGACCCGGGCAAAGCTCTACGAGGCCGCGGTGACGCTCATCGCCGAGCAGGGCTTCTCCGCCACCACGGTGGACGAGATCGCCGAACGCGCCGGGGTCGCCAAGGGCACGGTCTACTACAACTTCAAGAGCAAGACCGAGCTCTTCGAGGAGCTTCTGCGCTACGGCGTCGGCCTGCTCACCGCCTCGCTGCAGTCCGCCGCTGACGAGACAGCGGAGCACGGTGGCACCAAGGTCGAGGCGCTGGACGCGATGATCAGGGCCGGTCTGCTCTTCATCGACCGCTATCCGGCCTTCACCCAGCTGTACGTCGCCGAACTGTGGCGCACCAACAGGGCCTGGCAGTCGACGCTTCTCGTCGTACGGCAGCAGGCGGTCGCCGTCGTCGAGACGGTGCTGCGGGAAGCCGTCGAGAACGGCGAGCTGAGCGAGGAGATCGACATTCCGCTGACGGCGGCCGCGCTGGTCGGGATGGTTCTGGTGGCGGCACTGGACTGGCAGGCCTTCCAGCCGGAGCGGTCGCTGGACGATGTGCACTCGGCCCTGTCGCGGCTGCTGCACGGCCGCGTCAGCGGCCGCTGAAGGGCCCTTACGAGAAGCCGTACGAGAAGCCGACCGAGCGGGCCGTGCCAGAGGCCACGTGAGAGGCCCCGTACGACACAGAAGTGCCGGTTCGGCGAGGCTCGATCCCCCCGAGCCCCGCCGGACCGGCGTGTTACCCCCCGTGTTCCCCCGTGCCCCCGTATCCCCCTGGTGCCGGAGAGCCATGGTCATCGGGCCCTCCGTCGTGCGCCCCCGTTCCGTCAGGGGAGCCGCGCCGTTCCGCCGCCCCGTGTCGGCGGTCCGGGCGCCGCGCCCCTTCCGTGGTCTCCACTCTTCCTTCTACACAGGTGACACCCCATCCGCGCGGGTACTCATCTCACCCACTAGGTACGGATACTCAGCCGTCCGTGCTCATCCCCATCCGCCCGGCAGGCCGACTGGTTACGATCGCGTCCGTGTCCGTACTCCCTCTCGGACCGATGTGCTGGTCATCGCCGGTGCAGCGCCGCGAAGGCGGCCGGGGATCCGGGGGGTCACGGGGGGCCGATAAAGTCTCGGACATGGCACGGATTGCGGTGATCGGCGCCGGGATGGGCGCGATGGCGGCTGCCGCCCGGCTGGCTGTGGCAGGCCACCGGGTGACGGTGTACGAACGCTCGGCGAGCTACGGCGGCGCGGTGGGCCGGTTCGAACGCGACGGCTTCGCCTTCGACACTGGCCCCGGTCTGCTGCATCTGCCCGCCGTCTGGCGGGACTTGTTCGTCAAGACCGGCAAGGAGCCGCTGGAGCGGTGCGTCGGGCTGGTCCAGGTGGACCCATCGAGCCGGCATGTGTTCGCCGACGGCACCGAGGTGTCCCTGCCGAACGCCTCGCGGGCCGGCGTCGTCACCGCGCTCGAAGCCGCGCTGGGTGCCGGAGCGGGCGAGCGGTGGGGCGCGTTCCTCGGGCGGGCCAGGGACGCCTGGGACCGTTCCCGGCGGCCACTGCTCGAAGAGCCTCTGCGGGCCGACTGGCAGGTGCTGGAGCGCGATCCGTATCCCGCTCCGCGTCAGCGCAGGCTGCTGCGCGCCCGGCAGGCCTCCACGGTCTGTGAGGTCGCCGCGTGGGAGCTTGCCGAACCGCGGCTTGCGGCGCTGCTCGAGGGGTACGCCCTGACGTACGGCCTCGATCCCCGGCACGCCCCGGCCGGCGCGGCCCTGCTGCCGTACATGGAGCAGACCTTCGGCAGTTGGTACGTCGAGGGCGGCATGCGAGATCTGGCTCGCGCGGTCTACGAGCGGTGTCTGGCCCGGAAGGTGGAGTTCGTGTTCGGGTCCGAGGTGACCCGGATCGTCGAGAGGGACGGGCGGGCGGCGGGAGTCGAGCTCGCCGGGGGCACCGTCGCCGAGGCCGACCATGTGGTGGCGGGCGCCGAGGCTCCGGATCTCGTCGGGCACGAGCTGTGGCGGGACGGAGACGTACGGCCTCAACAGGGCACCGGTGGCGGGGAATTGCCGGGGAGGTTCACCGTGCTGCTCGCCCTGCGGGGGGCGCGGCCCGCATCGGCCGTCCACCTCAGCGTGGTGCACTCCCCCGACGCCGGGGCGGAGGCGGCCGCCGTCTTCGGCGGACGGACGGCCGAGCGGCCCACCGTCACGGTGCTGCGGCCCGACGATCCACGCACCCGCCCCGACGACGAGCACGAGGCGGTCACCCTCTCCGCGACGGTCATGGGACACGGCAGCCCGGTCGACTGGACCGACACGTCGCTGCGCGAGGGGTACGCCGATGTGCTGATCGACGCCGCGTCCGCGGCCGTTCCCGAGATACGCGAGCGCCTTCTGTGGCACGAGACCCTGACGCCTGCCGAGACGGGACCGCTGCCCGCGCCCGCGCTCGCCGGGGACGGCGGGCGCTATCTGCATCCGGCGAACAGCACACGGCTGTCCGGCCTGTACCTGGTGGGCGGCCGCGCGCACCCGGGCGGCGGCCTTGCGCATGCGGGAATGTCGGGGGCGCTGGTGGCCGGGCTGATCGTGGAGGGCGCGGAATTCCGCGGCTCCCAGTAACCAGATACCAGTAACCGGCTGTCAGTAGCGGTACTGCTACTCGTTGTACCCGGTGTCGTAGCCGTAGGGGGAAGGCTGATCCTGCGGCACCGGCGGCGCCTCCTGCTCGCCGTCGCGCTGCTGCGGCACCCACACCCCGCCGGGCGGCGTCTCGCTGTACTGGTGCTGGGCGTACGGGTCGGCGTACTGCTGCTGGCCGCCGTAACTGTCGTACGTGTTGTACTGCTGGCCGCCCACATACGGATCGGAGTACGCGGCGTACTGCTGCTGGCCGGTCCCGTAGTCGTACTGTCCGGCGTAGCTGTCCTGGCCCGTCGGCTGCTGCTGCCCGTAGCCGGAGTGGCTGTCGTACACGGCGCCGTACTGGGCGTAGTTCTGGCTCCGGTCCTGCTGCTGGGCCGCATAGGCGGCGTCGCTGTACACGCCGTACTGCCCGGTGTCGTCCGGGAGCGGCTGCGGCTCGTAGACCGGCTCCGGCTGCGGCGCCGACGCGGCGGGCTCGTACGGGTCGGGCTCGTACGGGTCGGGCTCGTACGGGTCGGGCTCGTGCGGGTGGTCGGGCTCGTACGACGCGGCAGGCTCGTAGGAGAGGTCGGTGACCTCCAGCGAGGGCTCGCGCGAAGGAGCCGCCTCCGCCTTGGCGCCGGACTTGCGGCGGCGGCTCACGCCCGGGCTTCCGCCGAGCGCCCAGCCGGTGGAGAAGCCGCGGCGGAAGGAGAGCGTGACATACGTCTGGCCGACGGCGAAGGCGATCGCGCCGACCGCGATCACCACGACGGAGGGCAGCAGGACGCCGAAGACCACGCCGAGGAATCCGACGAAGGCGAGAAGCCGCCAGCGCAGCCGCGCCTTGTACTGCAGCAGCACCTCACCGAGCAGCCACAGCGCGACGACACCGAAAGCGATATAGAGGACCGTCCAGCCCATGCCCGCCCCTCTCCTTCGGCCGTCGCCCCGGGTCAGGGCGGGTACGACCGATCACGACTGCTCGTTCAGTCCGAGATTCTCGTAGATTTCGAGCGTCGCCGTGGAGTTGTTGAGCGTAATGAAGTGCAGTCCGGGGACTCCCTCGGAGAGCAGTCCTGCGCAGAACTCCGTTGCGAACTCGATGCCAATGGAGCGTACAGCGGCCGGATCGTCCTTGGCGGTGAGGATGCTCTCTTTCAGATCCGGCGGGAACGCGGCATTGCTGAGCTGCGCAAACCGTTCAAGCTGCTTGACACTTGTGACCGGCATGATCTCGGGGATGATCGGGGTCTCGCAGCCCACGGCCGCGACCCGGTCGCGCAGCCGCAGATAGTCCTCGGGCCGGAAGAACATCTGCGTGATCGCGTAGTCGGCGCCGGCCCGGCACTTGTCGACGAAGTGCCGGATGTCGGTGTCCCAGTCCTCCGAGCGCGGATGCATCTCGGGGAAGGCCGCTACGCCGACGCAGAAGTCACCGGAATCCTTGATCAGCCGGACCAGCTCGGCGGCGTACCGCACGCCCTCGGGGTGCTTGACCCACTCGCCCATCGGGTCGCCGGGCGGGTCTCCCCGGACGGCGAGGATGTTGCGGATCCCGGCGTCGGCGTACTGGCCGATCATGTTGCGCAGTTCGGCGATGGAGTGGTCCACCGCGGTGAGGTGCGCGACGGGCGTCAGAGTCGTGTCGGCGGCGATCTGCTGGGTGGCCTTGACCGTGCCGGCGCGCGTCGAGCCGCCGGCGCCGTAGGTCACGGAGACGAAGTTGGGGGCGACCGCCTCGACCCTGCGGAGCGCATTCCAGAGGTTCCGCTCGCCCTTCTCGGTCTTGGGCGCCCAGAACTCGAAGGAATAGGACGTTTTGCCGGTCGCAAGAAGCTCGCGCACAGTCCGTGCGCGATCCGTCCTGGTCGAAGCTGTACCGAGGGCCATACCGGCAGGTTATCCAGGGCGCGCCGGTCACCCAACCGAATGAAGGGAATATGTCCGAATTCGCCGGATTACTGTCCACCCCTCGGACAGTTATCCAATGCGCTCCCGCACCCGCTTGGCGAGGGACGCCGTCGCGGCTGCCGGGTCGTCGGCCTCGGTGATCGCCCGTACGACGACGATCCTGCGCGCGCCCGCGTCCAGCACCTCGTCGAGGTTGCCCGCGTCGATCCCGCCGATCGCGAACCACGGCCGGTCGGTCTCGAGCCCGGCGGCGTACCGCACGAGACCGAGCCCGGGGGCGTACCTCCCGGGCTTGGTCGGGGTGGGCCAGCAGGGACCGGTGCAGAAGTAGTCCACGCCGGGCTCGGCGACCGCCGCGTCGACCTCGGACTCCGCGTGCGTGGAGCGGCCTACGAGCACCTCGTCGCCAAGGATCGCGCGGGCGGCCGGGACCGGCAGATCGCCCTGCCCCAGATGCAGCACGTCGGCGCCGATGGCATGGGCCACGTCCGCGCGGTCGTTCACGGCGAGCAGCTTGCCGTGCCTGCGGCAGGCGTCGGCGAAGACCTGGAGGTGCTCCAGCTCCTCGGCCGCCTCCATGCCCTTGTCGCGCAGCTGCACGATGTCGACCCCCGAGGAGAGCACGGCGTCGAGGAAGCCGGCGAGGTCACCCTGCTGCTTGCGGGCGTCCGTGCACAGATAGAGCCGGGCGTCGGACAGCAGCGCACGAGCCGTGGACATGGGTGTTTCCCCCCGTTGGGTCGGCGGTGCGCGGGCAAGGGCCGCTGGGCCCCCGCCCGCACATCGCGGTGTGTTGTCTTCAGGACGTCAGACGGCGAGCGCCTGGGCCCGGCGCTTCACCTCCGTGCCGCGATTCTCACTGAGCGCCTGCGCGGGCGTGCCCGGCAGGGTCGGGTCGGGGGTGAAGAGCCACTCAAGCATCTCTTCGTCGGTGAAGCCGTCGTCCTTCAGGAGCGTCAGGGTCCCGGCGAGACCCTTGACCACCTTGTTGCCGTCGATGAAGGCGGCAGGCACCTGAAGCGCGCGGTTCTCACCACGGCGCACGGCGATCAGCTGGCCCTCCTTGACCAGCTGCCGCACGCGTGTCACCTCGACATCGAGCATTTCCGCGATGTCGGGAAGGTGGAGCCAGGCGGGGACGAGAGCATCGATCTTTGCGTCAATCTCGGTCACACGACAAGCGTGCCATCCCGGACTGACAGTCGGTAGCCGGACCCTGGGCAGGAGCCCGCATTCAGCCCTGGACAGCCGCCGCCTTCAGAGGGACGGAGGGGTCGGCGGCGAGGACCGGATCCAGCCGTGCGCCGGCCAGCATGAGCTTGCGCCCTTGCGTCAGGTCGCGGGCCCGGCCGACCGCGAGGAGCGCGACCAGGGCGCCCTCACGCAGCCACAGCACCGACCAGGCGGCGTCCGCCGGATTGCCTCGCCACACCCTCGTGTCGGCGGCCGGGTGATGGCCCGCATACTGCACAAAGCGCCCGAACTGCTCGGACCAGAAGTACGGCACCGGGTCGTAGACCTCCAGCGGCTGCCCCAGTGTGCTCGCGACGACATTGGCGGCGACCGTGCGCGGCCCGTGCAGGGCGTTGTCCCAGTGGTGCACGAGCAGCCGCTCGCCGTAGCGGCCGGACGGGAAGGAGGCGCAGTCCCCGACGGCGTACACATCGGGCAGCGAGGTGCGCAGATGCTCGTCGGCGGTGATTGCGCCGTCCGGGCCCAGCGCGATGCCGGAGCCGGCGAGCCAGCCGGTGGCGGGGCGTGCGCCGATGCCGACGACCACCGCCCCGGCCGGGAGCTTGCTGCCGTCCGCGAGGATCACCGTGCCGGGCTCGACGTCGGCCACGCGCGCGTGAGTGAGCAGTTCGACGCCGTACTCCGCGTACCAGTCGGCCATCGGGGCGGCGACCTCGGCGGGCAGGGCGGACGCGAGGGGGCGGTCGGCGGCCTCGACGACGGTGACCGTGCAGCCCGCCTCGCGGGCGGCCGTCGCGAACTCCGCGCCGATCCAGCCCGCGCCGACGACCACGACGTCGTGCTGCCGCGCGAGGACGGGGCGCAGTCGGGCGGCGTCGTCGAGGGTGCGCAGCAGATGGACGCCCGGGACTCCTTCGGTGCCGGGCAGCGTGATCGGCTCCGCGCCGCCGGCAATGACGAGGACGTCGTACGGAACGGGTCCCGCCTCGGTGTCCAGCTCGTGCGCCTGCGCGCGTACGCCGGTCGCCTCGCAGCCCAGCCGCAGTTCGATGTCGAGCGCCTCGAAGTCGAGCTCGAAGGCCGACCCCTCCGCCTTGCCGAGCAGGATCGCCTTGGAGAGCGGGGGCCTGTCGTACGGCTGGTGGGGTTCGGCGCCGATCACTGTGACCGGGCCCGGAAAGCCCTGTTCACGCAGGGCCACGGCGGTCTGCACACCGGCCATCCCTGCGCCCACGACAACCACGCGCCGCCCGCCCTGTGCTGCCTGCTGCTCGCTCATCCGACAACCTTACGCACCTGATGTCCCGTCAGGTAATCGGCTGTTCGACAACGCTCGTCCCGCTGCCCTCCTGAGACTCCCATTCCCAGGTCTCCTCCAGGCGGACTCGCCCGTCCGTGAGCTCGACCACAGTCGAGACGCAGTGCCCGCAGGCCGTCCGGCCGTCCGTCTTCAGCTGGACGTACCGGAAGTCCAACCGGTCGCCCTCCCGCGTCCCCACAAGGTGGCCGCGGACCACGTCGCCGCCCTCGTAGTCGGCCCAGATCCGGCCGTCCTCCTCGTGGTACGTGAACCGGGTGCGGGTCCCCACCTGGCCCGGAGCCTGGTCGGCGACCGGCGAGAGTACAAGTCCGTCCAGCGACCGTGTCACAGCGGCGGCTCTCTTACTGCGAGTTGAGGACTGGGGTTAGGGTGGCCACCGTAAAGCACTCGCGGGAGCCCGGACGCACCGGGCTGAGAGGGAGGCTGGACGGCCTCCGACCGTACGAACCTGATCCGGGTCATGCCGGCGAAGGGAGGGGCTGGACGCCCATGTCTCGTACATCAGATGTCCTCGTCGTCGGGGGCGGAATCATCGGCCTGGTCACGGCCTGGCGTGCGGCACAGCGCGGACTGTGCACCGCCGTCGTTGATCCAGAGCCGGGCGGCGGGGCCGCACAGGTCGCGGCGGGCATGCTCGCGGCCGTCACCGAGCTGCACTACGGCGAGCAGACGCTGCTCGGCCTCAACGTGGAGTCCGCCCGGCGCTATCCGGCGTTCGTCGCGGAGCTCGAGGAGGCGAGCGGGCAGCGTGTCGGCTACCGCGCATGCGGCACGCTGGCCGTCGCGCTCGACGCCGACGACCGCGCGCATCTGCGTGAACTGCACGCCCTGCAGCGCCGCTCCGGCCTGGAGTCGGAGTGGCTGACCGGGCGCGAATGCCGCCGTCTGGAGCCGATGCTCGCGCCGGGCGTACGTGGGGGCCTGTGGGTCGACGGCGATCACCAGGTCGATCCGCGGCGGCTGGCCGCGGCGCTGGTGACGGCATGCGAGCGGGCCGGGGTGGTCTTCCACCGCGGCTGGGCGGAGCGTCTTTCGGTGGAACGGGACCGGGCTGCCGGAGCGGTGCTGAGGGATGCCGACGAGCTCACCGCGGACCAGGTCGTCCTCGCGGGCGGCTCGCTGAGCGGCAGGCTCGCCGGTGTGCCGGCGGATGTGCTGCTTCCGGTCCGGCCGGTGAAGGGCCAGGTCCTGCGGCTCACCGTGCCGTCTGCGTACGCCCCCTTCCTCTCCCGGACCGTACGGGCCGTGGTGCGCGGCAGCCACGTCTATCTGGTGCCGCGCGAGAACGGCGAGCTGGTCGTCGGCGCGACCAGCGAAGAGCTCGGCTGGGACACCACAGTCACCGCCGGCGGGGTGTACGAGCTGCTGCGCGACGCGCACGAGCTGGTGCCCGGCATCACGGAGCTGCCGCTCACCGAGACCCGCGCGGGGCTGCGCCCCGGCTCCCCGGACAACGCTCCGCTGCTGGGCCCGACCGCCCTGCCCGGCCTGCATCTGGCCACCGGCCATCACCGTAACGGAGTGCTCCTCACGCCCGTGACCGGCGATGTGATGGCCGCCGTGCTTGCCACTGGCGAGCTGCCGGACGAGGCCCGCCCCTTCACCCCTCGCCGCTTCTCCCCCGCGTCGCAGGAGCAGCCCGTATGAACGTCCTGAACATCTCCGTCAACGGCGAAGCCCGTGAGCTCGCCACCGGAACCACCCTGGACACCCTGGTGGCGGACCTCACGGCCGCCCCTTCCGGGGTCGCGGCCGCCGTCAACGAAGCGGTCGTCCCGCGCAGCCAGTGGCCCGGCACCCTCATCGGCGACGGCGACCGCGTCGAAGTCCTCACCGCAGTGCAAGGAGGCTGACAGCATGGCTGACGACCGTCTCACCATCGGCGGCACCACGTTCAACTCCCGCCTGATCATGGGTACGGGCGGGGCGCCCAGCCTCGACATACTCGAGCGCTCCCTCGTCGCGAGCGGCACCGAACTCACCACCGTCGCGATGCGCCGCCTCGACCCGACCGTCCAGGGCTCCGTGCTGTCCGTCCTGGAGAAGCTGAACATCCGCGTCCTGCCCAATACGGCGGGCTGCTTCACGGCGGGCGAGGCGGTGCTGACCGCCCGGCTCGCGCGCGAGGCCCTCGGCACCGACTGGATCAAGCTCGAGGTCGTCGCGGACGAGCGCACCCTGCTGCCCGATCCGATCGAGCTGCTGGAGGCGGCCGAGACCCTGGTCGACGACGGCTTCACGGTCCTGCCGTACACCAATGACGACCCCGTGCTCGCCCGGAAGCTTCAGGACGCGGGCTGCGCGGCGATCATGCCCCTGGGTTCGCCGATCGGCTCCGGTCTCGGCATCCGTAATCCGCACAACTTCCAGCTGATCGTCGAGCACGCGAGCGTGCCGGTCGTTCTGGACGCGGGCGCGGGCACGGCCTCCGACGCGGCCCTGGCGATGGAGCTGGGCTGCGCGGCGGTGATGCTGGCCTCCGCAGTCACCCGCGCGCAGGAGCCGGTGCTGATGGCGGAGGCGATGCGGCACGCGGTGGAGGCGGGCCGCCTGGCGCATCGGGCGGGGCGCATCCCGCGCCGGCACTTCGCGGAGGCGTCGTCCCCTCACGAGGGCCGCGCGGCCCTCGACCCGGAACGCCCCGCGTTCTGACCGCTGCGCGGAGCCAGTCCTCTACCCGCCCCTTCCCGGCCTGGGGCTCCGCCCCAGGCCCCGGTGCTCGATCGCCGGACGGGCTGAAGTTGCCCGGCAAATTCAAGCCTCTGCGGCGATTGGGGAGCGGGGGCCGGGGGCCGAGCCGCCGGCGTGGGGCCCCGCGCAGCGTTACAGCTCGGCTCCAGTCCCGACCCGAGGCGTCAGGGGTGTCAGCGGTGGCTCGTAGAATCACCAGCGTGGATACGACCCTCAAGGACCCCCTCGTCGGGCAAGTGCTCGACGGCCGCTACCGCGTCGACGCGCGCGTCGCCGTCGGCGGTATGGCCACGGTCTACCGGGCCGTCGACACCCGACTCGACCGGGTACTCGCGCTCAAGGTGATGCACCCGGCCCTCGCTACCGACGCCTCCTTCGTGGAGCGCTTCATCCGCGAGGCCAAGTCCGTGGCGCGTCTGGACCACCCCAATGTGGTGAGGGTCTTCGACCAGGGCGCCGACGGCGCGTACGTCTATCTGGCCATGGAGTACGTCGCGGGCTGCACGCTGCGCGACGTACTGCGCGAGCGCGGTGCGCTCCGGCCGCGGGCCGCACTCGACATCCTGGAGCCCGTGCTGGCGGCGCTCGGCGCGGCGCACCGGGCCGGATTCGTCCACCGGGACATGAAGCCGGAAAATGTGCTGATAGGGGACGACGGCCGGGTCAAGGTCGCCGACTTCGGTCTCGTACGGGCCGTGGGATCGGTCACCAACACCACCGGCACGGTTCTTGGCACGGTCTCGTACCTCGCCCCTGAGCAGATCGAGTACGGCACGGCCGACACCCGCGCCGATGTCTACGCCTGCGGGGTCGTCCTCTACGAAATGCTGACCGGCGGCAAGCCGCACACCGGAGACACCCCCGCCCAGGTGCTCTTCCAGCATCTGAACGAGGACATTCCGGCGCCGTCCGCGCTGGTCCCCGGGCTCGCCGTCGAGCTCGACGAGCTCGTCGCGAGCGCCACTGCCCGCAATCCCGAGGTCCGTCCGCACGACGCGGTGGCGCTGCTGGCGCAGGTCCGCGATGCCCGTGCTCCGCTCGGCGACGAGCAACTGGACTTGCTGCCGCCACAGGCGCACGCCCAGGACACGGCGGAGGACGGCAGCGAGCGGGTGCACGAGGCCCCCTCCTCCGCGGACGCCACGAGCGTGATCCCGCGGGTGCTCCCCCGCGAGGAGCGGGTGGTCAACCACACCACCCGGCTGGCGATGCCGCCTTCCGAACCGCCGCACCAGCCCCAGCAGTCCCGGCGCCGGCCCATGCCCAGTCGTGGCATCGTCGCGATGCTGGTCGCGGTGTTCCTGGTGCTCGGCGTGGGTGCGGGCGTCTGGTACATCAACTCCGGGCAGTTCACCCGCGTCCCGGCCCTCATCGGCAAGACCGAGAAGGACGCGAGGCAGGAGCTGGAGAGCGCCGGGCTCGATGTGAAGAAGATCCGGTACGACTTCAGCGAGACGATCAAGCGCGGCACGGTCATCAACAGCGACCCCGCGACCAATGAGCGCATCCGCGGCAACGGCTCGGTGACGGTCATCATCTCGCGCGGCCCTGAGATCGTCCGGGTCCCCGACGTGACGGGCCAGCCGCTCGCCAAGGCGGAGCGAGAGCTGAAGAAGCTCGGTCTGGCGCCGGGAGTGGTCACCAAGGCGTTCAGCGACGAGATCGACCAAGGGGCGGTGATCAGCACGGACCCGGGGGCCGGGACCGGGCGCAGCCCCGATTCCGCGGTCGCCCTCGTCGTCAGCAAGGGCTCCCCGATCGACGTGCCGAACGTGACCGGCGAGACGGTGGCGGACGCCACCAGTGCGCTCAAGGACGCCGGGTTCAAGGTCAAGGTCGCCCCCGAGCGGATCAACTCGTCCGAGAACGCGGGCTCCGTCGCCAAGCAGTCCGCGGCCGAGGGCGCCCAGCTGGCCCGCGGCGACACCATCACGCTGACGGTCTCCAAGGGACCGCGGATGATCGAGGTCCCCGATGTCGTCGGGGACAAGGTCGGCGACGCCACCAGCGCGCTGGAGTCCGCGGGCTTCGCGGTCAAGGTGGAGAAGAGCTTCCCCTTCCTCGGCGACACCGTCGAGAGCCAGTCCGTCGCGGGCGGCGCCGAAGCCCCCGAGGGCAGCACGATCACCATCAAGACCAAGGGACTGTAGTTCAGATGCGCAACCCCGTCGGCGGCCATGTCCCC
Source organism: Streptomyces sp. NPDC000880 (assembly GCF_053599675.1). Taxonomy (NCBI): domain Bacteria; kingdom Bacillati; phylum Actinomycetota; class Actinomycetes; order Kitasatosporales; family Streptomycetaceae; genus Streptomyces; species Streptomyces sp. NPDC000880. The sequence continues at coordinate 28,260 of NZ_JBSFMS010000065.1, forward strand.
GTGGCCGGCGGCCTCGCCAGGACCGGTCTCGCCTACGCCCGTGAGCTGGAGGCGGAGGCCGTCCAGGTCTTCGTGGCCAATCCGCGTGGCTGGGCTACGCCTGCCGGAAGCCCGGTGCAGGACGAGCAGTTCCGCGCCGAGTGCACGGCCGACGGGATATCGGCGTACGTCCACGCCCCGTATCTGATCAACTTCGGCTCGCACACCGAGGCGACCGCCGAGAAGTCCGTGGAGTCCCTGCGGCACTCGCTGCGCCGCGGCCGGGAGATCGGCGCGCTGGGCGTGGTCGTGCACACCGGCTCGGCGACCGGCGGCCGGACCCGCGAGTCGGCGCTGGCGCAGATGCGGGAGCGAATGCTGCCTCTGCTGAACGAGCTGACGCACGACGACGACCCGTTCCTGCTGCTGGAGTCGACGGCAGGCCAGGGCTTCTCGCTCTGCTCGAGGACCTGGGACTTCGGTCCGTACTTCGAGGCGCTCGACGCCCACCCCAAGCTGGGCGTCTGCCTGGACACCTGCCACATCTTCGCGGCGGGACACGATCTGACGGGGCCGCACGGGATGACGCAGACCCTGGATCTGCTGGTGGAGACGGTCGGTGAAGGGCGGCTGAAGCTGATCCACGCCAACGACTCCAAGGATACGGTCGGCGCCCACAAGGACCGCCACGCGAACATTGGCGCGGGCCACATCGGCGAGGAGCCGTTCCGGGCGCTGATGCAGCACCCGGCGACCGAGGGCGTACCGCTGATCATCGAGACGCCCGGCGGCATGGAAGGGCACGCGGCGGATGTGGCGCGGCTGAAGAAGCTCCGCTGAACACCCACTCCATACCCCTAGGGGGTATACGGTTTCTTGCTGTCGGCAGGAACCGCTACCTGGATTTCGGGGGGCTGACTCATACAGCACGACACTCACGCCAACCTGAACCCCCGGGGTCAGAGCTCCGGGCCGTCCCCCGGCTCCTCCTGATAGGAGTAGCGCTGCTCACGCCACGGGTCGCCGAGATTGTGATAGCCGCGCTCCTCCCAGAAGCCGCGGCGGTCGGCGGTCATGTACTCCACGCCACGGACCCACTTGGGCCCCTTCCAGGCGTACAGATGCGGGACGACGAGACGCAGGGGAAAGCCGTGCTCGGCGGTGAGCAGTTCACCGTCCTTGTGGGTCGCGAAGATCGTGCCGTCCGAGACGAAGTCCGAGAGCCGCAGGTTGGCGCTGAACCCGTACTCCGCCCAGACCATGACATGGGTGACGTTCGGCGCGGGCGGCGCGAGCTCCACGACCGTACGGGCGGGCACACCGCCCCATTCGGCCCCAAGCATGCTGAACTTCGTCACGCAATGCAGATCGGCAACGACCATCGAGAAAGGCAGCGCCGAGAATTCCTCGTGATTCCAGCAGCGCTTGTCGCCATCTGCCGTGGCGCCGAAAACCCTGAACTCCCAGCGGTCCGGCCTGAACTTGGGTACGGGCCCGTAATGAGTGACCGGCCAGCCACGCTGCAGTCGCTGCCCCGGCGGAAGCTCGGACTCCTCTGATGCGCGGTATTCCCGGCTCTCCGGCTGACCCATGCCTTCAATGGTGACAGACCGGGAGGGGTGGTCATGACCAGGCCTGGCCTGACTCGGGCAACTCGTACTAAGCATGCACTTACTGGACGCTCCCCGGCCGCGGTGCGAGGATGCGCGCACCTGCCCAAGTTCACACGCGCGCGGAAGGAGCCTCTGCGATGCAGGGCGACCCCGAGGTCATCGAGTTTCTCAATGAGCAGCTGACCGCCGAATTGACCGCGATCAATCAGTACTTCCTGCACGCGAAGATGCAGGAGAACTTCGGCTGGACGAAGCTCGCCAAGTACACCCGGTCCGAGTCGTTCGACGAGATGAAGCACGCAGAGGTGCTGACCGACCGGATCCTCTTCCTTGATGGCCTGCCGAACTACCAGCGCCTGTTCCATGTGCGCATCGGCCAGACGGTCACCGAGATGTTCCAGGCCGACCGGCAGGTCGAGGTGGAGGCGATCGACCGCCTCCGACGCGGAATCGAGGTGATGCGCGCCAAGGGCGACATCACGTCCGCGAACATCTTCGAGTCGATCCTGGCGGACGAGGAGCACCACATCGACTATCTCGACACCCAGCTGGAGCTGGTGGCGAAGCTCGGTGAGGCGCTGTACATCGCGCAGCTGATCGAGCAGCCCGACAGCTAGGCCACAGCCCGGGGGCTAGGCCGCTTCGCCCAGCTCGGTCCCGGGGCCGGGGTCCGTGGCCAGCACGGCGGCGCTGTTGCCCTGCTCGAGCAGGGCCCGGCGGGGGCACACGTCACGACCGAGAATCCCCTGGATGCGGCGTACACACGATCCGCAGTCGGTTCCGGCCTTGGAGACCGACGCGATCTGGCGGGGAGTGCAGGCGCCGCCCTCCGCGTGCTCCTTCACCTGCTTCTCGGTGATGCCGAAGCATGAGCAGACGTACACGCGGTTTCACCTCCCGGTCGGGATCGATAGGTGGCGCCTTTCCCGATGATCGGTGAGGCTAACCTAACCTTACCCGGCGGACCCAGTGTGCAAAAGCCCCGGATATGACGATGGGGCGCGGATCACATCGATCCGCACCCCACCGTCGTTGATCCGTTACTACTGGTCGCGGTACATCTCGGCGACCAGGAACGCCAGGTCCAGCGACTGGCTGCGGTTCAGGCGCGGGTCGCAGGCCGTCTCGTAGCGCTGGTGCAGATCGTCGACGAAGATCTCGTCGCCGCCGCCCACGCACTCGGTGACATCGTCACCGGTGAGCTCGACATGGATGCCGCCCGGGTGCGTGCCGAGCGCCTTGTGTACCTCGAAGAAGCCCTTGACCTCGTCGAGCACATCGTCGAAGCGCCGGGTCTTGTGGCCGGAGGCGGCCTCGAAGGTGTTGCCGTGCATGGGGTCGGTCACCCAGGCCACCGTGGCGCCGGACGCGGTGACCTTCTCGACCAGCTCGGGGAGCTTGTCGCGGACCTTGTCGGCGCCCATGCGGACAACGAAGGTCAGCCGGCCCGGCTCGCGCTCCGGGTCGAGCTTGTCGATGTACTGCAGCGCATCGTCGACCGTCGTCGTCGGGCCGAGCTTCACACCGATCGGGTTGCGGATCTGCGAGGCGAACTCGATGTGCGCCCCGTCCAGCTGGCGGGTGCGCTCGCCGATCCAGACCATGTGGCCCGAGGTGTTGTACTGCCGGCCGGTGCGGGAGTCGACACGGGTCAGAGCCGACTCGTAGTCCAGCAACAGCGCCTCGTGGGAGGAGTAGAACTCGACCGTGCGGAACTCCGCCGGGTCGGTGCCGCAGGCCTTCATGAAGTTCAGCGCGTTGTCGATCTCGCGGGCGAGCTGCTCGTAGCGCTGACCGGAGGGGGATGACTTCACGAAGTCCTGGTTCCAGGCGTGCACCTGGCGCAGGTCGGCGTAGCCGCCGGTGGTGAAGGCGCGCACCAGGTTGAGCGTCGCGGCGGAAGCGTTGTACATCCGCTTGAGGCGCTCGGGGTCCGGGATGCGGGCCGCTTCGGTGAAGTCGAAGCCATTGACGGAGTCGCCACGGTAGGTCGGCAGCGTCACGCCGTCCCGGGTCTCGGTCGGCTTCGAACGCGGCTTGGAGTACTGGCCGGCGATACGGCCGACCTTCACCACGGGCACGGACGCGGCATAGGTGAGCACCGCGCCCATCTGGAGCAGGGTCTTGAGCTTGTTGCGGATGTGGTCGGCGGACACGGCGTCGAAGGCCTCGGCGCAGTCGCCGCCCTGCAGCAGGAACGCCTCGCCCTTGGCGACGGCTCCCATCCGGGCGCGCAGCTGGTCGCACTCGCCCGCGAAGACGAGCGGCGGATACGACGCGAGGTCCGCGATCACATCGCGCAGAGCCTCGGCATCGGGGTACTCGGGCTGCTGCGCCGCGGGCAGGTCTCGCCAGGTGTTGCCACCGACAGCGGTGGTCTTAGCGTTCACGGTCACCCAGCCAACATTACGGGGTCTTGGCGGACGCCCCTTCCCGCGCCCAGCAAATGAGACGCGATGTCCACTACTCCGACATCGACTGTTCAACGCACCTGGTCATCCGGTCCGTCCGATATGTCCGCCGAGGCGATACGACGCCCCCGGGGCTGCTACCCTCTCGCCGTTTTCCAAGTAGTTAACTGTGAAACAAGTGAAGCAGGGGTGGGGTTTTGAACCGCGGACACCGTAGGGACCGCAAGAAACGGCTGCTCATTTACGGGGTCGCCACGGCCGTGGTCGCCACCGTCACGATCGGCACCATCGCCGTGGCCTCGCCCGGCTTCCTGGACTCGTCCGCCGACGGCAAGGCGGCGCCCCCGGGCGCGGTGCTGCAGTCCCAGTTCGAGGACGCGGCGCGGGAGTTCGGCGTTCCGCAGAGCGTGCTGATGGCGGTCTCGTACCGGCAGACGCGCTGGGAGACCCACGACGGACTGCCGAGCACGACCGGCGCGTACAACGTCATGGGCTTGACCCAGGTGACGCCGGAGGACGTGGAGAAGCCGACCGATGAGGAGCGCCTCTCGCACCTCAACATGAGCGGCGACCCCACGGTGGAGAAGCACTTCAACGCCGCCCGCGCGCTCAAGTCCACTCCGGCCACCGTCGATACGACCGACCCCCGGCTGCACACGCTGGATGAGGCGGCCAAGCTCATCGACGAGCCGGCGGATGCGCTCCAGACCGATGCGCAGCAGAGCATCCGCGCGGGTGCGGCGCTCCTCGCGGAGTACCAGCGCGAGGCCACCGGCTCGCTGCCAGACGACCCGGGCCGGTGGTACGCCGCCGTCGCCCGCTTCAGCCAGGCGCCCGACACCAAGGGCGCGCAGCTCTTCACGAAGCGCGTCTACGAGTCGATCAAGACCGGCGAGAGCCGGCTCACCACGGACGGCCAGCAGCTCACGCTCGCCGCCGACTCTTCGGTCACCCCCGTCAAGCCGTCGAAGCTCCCGCTCGCCGCGACGTTCGCGAGCACCTCCGCGGTCCCGACGGTCGAGTGCCCGACCAGCCTGAACTGCAACTTCGTGCCGGCCGGCTACGCCGCGAACTCCGCTCCCGACGACTACGGCAACTACAACGTCGCCACCCGTCCGACGGCCGGCCTGGACATCCGCAGCATCATCATTCACGACACGGAGGGCAGCTACGACGGATCGCTGGCCACCTTCAAGAACCCGGCGTCGTACGCGAGCGCGCACTATCTGATCCGCGCGTCCGACGGCCTGGTCACGCAGATGGTGGAGACCAAGAACGAGGCGTGGCACGCGGCCAACAAGACCGCCAACATGCACTCGATCGGCATCGAGCACGAGGGCTACGCCATCAAGGCGGGCAGCTGGTACACCGAGCCGCAGTACGAGTCCTCGGCGGCCCTGGTGAAGTACCTCGCGGCCAAGTTCTCCATCCCGCTGGACCGCGCGCACATCATCGGCCATGACGAGGTGCCGGGTGTGCTGGACTCCACGGTCAAAACGCAGCACTGGGACCCGGGCCCGTTCTGGGACTGGAACCACTACATGTCCCTGATGGGCGCGCCCACCGGCGCCGGCGGCGCGGGCGGCCCGGTCAAGGCCGGCCAGCTCGTCCGCGTCGTGCCCCCGTTCACCACGGTGAACCAGCCCAAGCTGACCAACAACGGCGCCGCGGTCGCCACGCAGCCGGCGAACTTCGGCTACCTGTACAGCTTGCCCTCGACCAGCGCCAGCACGCTGACCGACCCGTACCTGGGCACCCAGACCTGGAGCGAAGGCTGGAACTGGGGGAACAAGGTCCTCGCGGGCAGTGAGTACGTCGTCGCCGAGGCACAGACCAACTGGACGGCGATCTGGTACGGGGGCAAGAAGGCCTGGTTCTACAACCCGGGTGGCCAGTTCACCGCGCCGGTCGGCAAGACCGCCCAGACCGTGGTGGCCGCCAAGGCCGGCGCGACGTCGATCCCGGTCTACGGCCGCGCCTACCCGGAGGACACCGCGTACGCCGGGACCAATGTCGACGTCCAGGCCTCGAACAGCGCGTCGCTGACGAAGTACAGCGTCCCCGCGGGCCAGCAGTACGCGCTCGTGGGACCGGCCGTGGCCGGCGACTACTACTACGGCGGGACCGTCGACGGCACCGGCGTGGGCGACCGCACCCTGGTCAAGGGCACCAACTCCTTCTACCCGATCCGCTACAACCACCGCCTCGCCTGGGTCAGGGCGAGCGACGTCCAGCAGATCAGCAGCACCGTTCCGGACACGGGCACGAGCCGCTACAACACCCTCGCGCGCGACTCGTCGGGCGTGCTGTGGCAGTACCAGGGCACTGGCAGCGCCACCGCGCCGTACTTCAGCCGCTACCGCGTCGGCAGCGGCTGGCAGGGCTACAACGCGGTGACCTCGATGACGGCTCTGCGCGCCGACGGCACGGGCGACATGGTGGCCCGCGACCCCTCGGGCGTGCTCTGGTACTACAAGGGCAGCGGCAACCCGTCCGCGCCGTTCCTCAAGCGCACCGAGGTGGGCAGGAGCTGGGGGATCTACAACCAGCTGACCGGCGCCCGGGACATCACCGGCGACGGCAAGGCGGACCTGATCGCCCGCGACTCGGCGGGCGTCCTGTGGCTCTACAACGGCACCGGCAACGCCACGGCCCCGTTCGCCGCCAGGGTGAAGATCGGTCCCGGCTGGCAGATCTACAACGCGCTGACCGACACCGGAGACATCACCGCCGACGGCAAGGCGGACCTGATCGCCAGGGACACCTCCGGCGTGCTGTGGCTCTACAAGGGCACGGGCAATGCCGCGGCCCCGTTCGCCGTCAGGGTCAAGGTCGGTTCCGGCTGGGGGGTCTACAACGCCCTCAACGGACCGAGCGACCTCTCCGGTGACGGCACGCCGGACCTGATCGCCCGGGACTCGGCGGGCGTCCTGTGGCTTTACAGGGGCACGGGCAGCGCCACCGCCCCGTTCGCCGCCAGGGCACAGGTCGGCCCCGGCTGGCAGATCTTCAACCTGCTGGTCTGACGGACAAGGCGTGATCCGCCCGCGGCACCGCGGCCGTCCGCTCCTCGGACGTGCCGCGGCGCCGCGGGCGGATGCGTTATGGTCGGCGACATGTTCGCGCACACGACCCAGAACTGGTGGTGGACCGCTCATCCGGCGGCCCACTGACTGCGCGTACACCCAATCGCGAAGGCCGCCCGAGGGGCGGCCTTCAGTGTTTCCCGGGTCCCGGGGAAGCGGCCGTTCCTCCCACTCGGAAGGAACACACCGGATGCTCATCAGCCGACTACTGGACGACGACTGCCCGCCCTTCGCCCTGCTGCACAGACGCACCCCCGGCCGCGACCAGGACACCGTCGAGGTCCTGATCGGCGCCGTGCACGAGGCCGAGCGGCTCGCCGACATCCCGGCCGGCGACCGCCCCTCGCTCGCCCTGGTCCCGTTCGGTCAGATCAGGGAGCGCGGTTTCGACGTACGCGACGACGGGACGCCGCTGTCCGTGCTCGTGGCCGACGAGACGTACGAAGTGCCGCTCGCCGAGGCCCTGGAGAGCCTGCCCGCACACGACGTACGGGTCGAGGGCGGCGCCTTCGACGTCGACGACGAGGAATACGCGGGGATGGTCCGGCGCGTCATCGAGCACGAGATCGGCCGGGGCGAGGGCGCGAACTTCGTGATCCGCCGCACCTACACCGGCCGCATCCCCGGCTTCGGCCGGGCCGACGCTCTGGCCCTGTTCCGGCGGCTGCTGGCCGGCGAGCGCGGCGCGTACTGGACGTTCGTCGTGCACACCGGCGAGCGCACCCTCGTCGGCGCCAGCCCCGAGGTCCATGTCCGGATGAGCGGCGGCACCGTCGTGATGAACCCGATCAGCGGCACCTTCCGCTATCCGCCCGAGGGCCCGACACCCGAGGCGCTGCTCGGCTTCCTCGGCGACCGCAAGGAGCGCGAGGAGCTCTCCATGGTCGTCGACGAGGAGCTGAAGATGATGTGCACCGTCGGCGACATGGGCGGCGTCGTCATCGGGCCGCGGCTCAAGGAAATGGCTCATCTCGCCCACACCGAGTACGAGTTGCGCGGCCGCTCGTCGCTCGATGCGCGCGAGGTGCTGAAGCAGACGATGTTCGCGGCGACGGTCACCGGCTCGCCCGTGCAGAACGCCTGCCGGGTCATCGAGCGCCACGAGGTGGGCGGCCGCGGCTACTACGGGGGCGCGCTCGCGCTGATCGGCAAGAATGCGAGTGGCGGGCCGGAAGGACAGGTCGGCGCGCAGACTCTCGACTCCCCCATCCTCATCCGTACTGCCGACATCGACGCCGATGGCTCCCTGCGGGTTCCCGTCGGGGCGACCCTGGTGCGGCACTCCGACCCGGCGGGCGAGGTGGCCGAGACGCACGCCAAGGCGGCAGGCGTACTGGCCGCGCTGGGCGTGCGCCCCGGGCGACCGCAGGAGCACGCCGAGCGCCCGAAGCTCGCCGACGACCCGCGGGTGCGAGCCGCCCTCGACGCCCGCCGCGCCGACCTCGCGCCCTTCTGGCTGCGGATGCAGGAGCGCAGCGCCCGGCTGACCGGGCACGCGCTGGTGGTCGACGGCGAGGACACCTTCACCGCGATGCTGGCGCATCTGCTGCGCTCCACGGGCCTGGAGGTGACAGTGCGGCGGTACGACGAGCCGGGCCTGCGCGAGACGGTCCTCGCGCACACCGGACCGGTGGTCCTCGGCCCGGGTCCTGGCGATCCGGCCGACGCGGCCGACCCGAAGATGCGCTTCCTGCGCACGCTCGCCGCCGATCTGCTGCGCGATCACCGGCACGGTCTGCTCGGCGTCTGCCTCGGCCATGAGCTGATGGCGGCCGAGCTGGGCCTGGAGATCGTACGGAAGGACGCGCCGCACCAGGGGGCGCAGGAGCTGATCGACTTCTTCGGGCGGGGCGAGACCGTGGGCTTCTACAACAGCTTCACGGCACGCTGCGACGACGCGGCGGCGGCGGAGCTGGAGGCGCACGGGGTCGAGGTGGCCCGCGATCCCCTCTCGGCGGAGGTGCACGCCCTGCGGGGCACAGGCTTCGCGGGCATCCAGTTCCACCCGGAGTCGGTACTGACGATGCGGGGCCCTGAGGTGATCCACGGCCTCCTCGCCTCAACCACGCGAGCGGGCCGGGCCTGATTTCCTGACTGGTAGATCTCGGCGCCGTCAACGGTCTCCAGGTGACGACTCCAGACCACATTCACGGGCGGGTCATGGTGCTCGTCTTCGGCCTCTCCTCCGCGTTCCGCGTCGCGCAGGGCGGCCAGTTCC